>JBAPMH010000234.1:0-2364 GCA_049278515.1 Chthoniobacterales bacterium | reverse complement strand
GAGCAGAACGCATTCGTTGGCGATGTAGAAGTTCGCGTAGCTCGCCGGTAACCGCAGATCTTTCCGGTCGATCCGGGCCGGCATCGGCAGGGTCACGATCTCGAAAGGCGCGCCTTTCCAATTCATTTCTCGGAGGCGTGCGAAATTTTCCCGGAGCGGCTCGTAGTTCGGGTCGTCGCGGTTCTCTTCAATGACGGTGACGATAGTTCGTTCGCTCACGAACCGGGCGAGATCATCGACGTGGCCGTCGGTATCGTCGCCTTCGATTCCTTCGCCGAGCCAGAGGATGTCGGTCACCCCGAGAAAATCGCGCAGGCGCTCCTCGATCTGCTCGCGAGACAAGGCGGGGTTGCGATTCGGATTTAAGAGACAGGCTTCCGAGGTGAGCAAGGCGCCGGCGCCGTTTACGTCGATGGAGCCGCCCTCGAGAATCATTCGCGGATAATAGACCGGCAGGCCGAGGATCTCGGCGATTCTGGTGGGCACCACGTCATCGAGATCGAAGGGCGGATATTTGCCGCCCCAGGCGTTGTGATCCCAATCGACGATTGCGACACATGGCTCCTGTTCATTCGTTAAAAAAATCGGGCCATGATCGCGGCACCACGGCTCATTGGTCGGGACGCGATAAAAGGTGAGGCGTTCCGCCGGCAAACCGTCGAGGACACGGCGCGCTTCCGCTTCATGCGCGCCGTTGCAAACGTTGATGCAAACCGGTTCCGACGTGAGCAGCGCTTCGACCATCCGGCGAAAGGCCGGCATGACCCGATCGAACGCGCCGGGAAAGCTGATCCCCTCGCGTCGCGGCCACGAAAGCCAGGTGGCGGCATGCGGCTCCCATTCCGCCGGCATCCGGTAGCCGAGAGCGGCCGGCGTTTTCGTGGCTGACTGGGCTTCGTCCATTTGGCGTTGCTAGAGTCGCGCAGCCATTCGTCCCTGCAATCGTGATTTCTTCGCCGGCTCCCCACCTGCCGGGCCAGAAGAGTCTCGACATCGCTCATCGGCGCGTACAACCTTTCAGTTTGCCGGAGAAAATCCGTCCAATCAGTCAATCACCAACGAAACAGTCCCATGAAATTGAAAAATCTTTTCCCAGTAATTGTCATTCTCTTCGCCATCCAGGCGCAGGCAGCGTCAACTGATAGCACGGTCGCCGCTCTCAACGCCGATGCCCAAAAACCGGGGGGCCCCGAGCGGGTCATGAAGTCGATCTCCGCCAGCACGCACGTTCCAGTCGCCACCCTCGAAAAAGGAAAGGCGAAATATCACCTGAGTTATGGCGACCTGTTCATGGCCTACTCTGTCGCCAGCGCCTCGGGCAAGAGCTTCGACGATGTCGCGGCGCGCAAAGCTAAAGGCGCGAGCTGGCAGAAAGTTGCCGACGACCTCCATGTGAGTCTGGACGGCAAGAAGAAAGTGGTAAAGCAAGATCCGGCCGCGAAGCCGCAGGCGACGCCTCCCGTGAAGACCTTGCGCCAGATTCAGAACGAGCGTTACAGCGGGCAGAACTCGGGCCTCTAGACTTCGGGGCGTTGAGCCCGGGAAATCTCAGCGACGCTGCTGGGCCGCGAGGAGCTGGGGAAATTCCAGACTGGCCGGAGAGGTGGTGGTGTCAACGAAATGGGCCGCGGCTCGTTGCAGAGAACGCCACCGTTCCCAATTCAGCGGCGGAGCGCCGACGATGTGACGAAGCAGGCTCCGCCATTCCATGAGCGCGCGTTCAATGTCACCGTGCCGGAGCGATTCGTTCGTGAGGCGATAACGGGCCGAGGAATTTGAGACAAGCTCGCGGATGACTTCCGAGGCGCCGGAGCCGTATTGAGGCGGCACTCCCATTTCCAGATAGCCGGGGTGATCGGCGCGTCCGTAAACTCGCTGGCAAAGAATTCCGAGCCGCCCACCGAGCAACGCATCTTCACCGGCAAAACGCGGGCCGGCCCGAATATTCGCCAGGTCGAAAACGAGGTCGTCGATGGGATAGGACTCGTCTTCGAGACCGGCGGCAATCGCGAGGCCTTCACCGGCCTGAAAAAAGGAGAAGAGAACGCCGCGTTGCGTCGGCGTTCCGTCTTCCGCGACAAGGCGAAGCTGCCGCCACGCGTAGGCGGGCGAGCTGGTGATGGTGACCGTAAGATCGTGTTCGCGCTGATCGCATTGCCGGCAGACGATCGGGATCGCTTCCCGCTCCGGCGGATCGAGCAGGGCGGCTCCGTGTGAATCGATCAGAGCGTTAACCGGATTTTGAGAGAAATCGATTCGTGCGGAAATCGTGTTGGCGCGGGAAACGATTTCGGCGATCTGCCCTCCAGTAATCTCGGGAAGTAATGGCGGGACGATTTCATCGAATTGCGCTCTGCTTAATGG
>JBAPMH010000233.1:0-4097 GCA_049278515.1 Chthoniobacterales bacterium | reverse complement strand
GTACACATTTGCGCCGGTTGGAGGGGAGAGCGGGCTGGCGGTGACGGCGCGCGCGTTGCCGGTGCTGATGGATATTGTCCGCGGCCATCAGGCTTCAAATGTCCTGGTCGTTTCGCACAAAGCCACGATCCGGCTTTTGTTAAGCTCGCTCCTCGGTTTCGACCCGCGCCGTTACCGCGATAACCTGGATCAAAACCCCGCCGCCCTAAACATTGTCGACTTCAAGGACGCAGTCAGCGCGCGGTTGACGCTTTTCAACGATACGTCGCATTACGCCGCGGCTGGCCTGGCCATTCCGGCGGTTCCGAGTTCGCGTTTGTCGAAGACATGGGACGACGGAAACCAGGGAACGAGTGCCGGAGACACGACGGAGTGAAGCCCGGAGCGCAGCGCTGCCAGCTTCGGGTTGCCGACGTGTCGATGATACCGAACCCCCGGCAGGGGTGACGGAAGGGCGAAGCGTGGAATTTGAAAGCGCGCGCGTAACCTCGATCGATCCTTGCCATTCCGTCGCCCTTCCAGGGCTAGGGTCTTTTGGAATGGTTTACCCGGAGTTCCGCTGACGCTTCACTCCGGGCTTTATTGCGCCGCACCTTCGGTGCTTCGGATCAAGTCACGAACGACCGCCCTCGCATTTGTCGAAGACGTGGGACGACGGAAATCAGGGAACGAGTGCCGGAGGCACGACGGAGTGAAGCCCGGAGCGCAGCGCAGCAAGCTCCGGGTTGCTAACATTCACGGATACCGAACCCCGGCAGGGGTGACGGAAAGGCGCGATGCGGGTGTAGCGGTGGGTGCCTCACCCGCAGGAATTCACAAGGCAGCACCCGCGGGTGGTGACACCCGCCGCTACACCTTTGGTTTCAGATTGCGCCGACTTTAATGCGGGCGTTCGCCGCCGCGAGCGCCTCTACATCTCTTGCGCCTGGTCGCGTATTCGCGACATTCGCCGCCGCTCGCATGCTCACGATTTCCCAAGTCACGAAAGCCTTCGCCGGACGCGTTCTTTTTGAAGATGCGTCGCTCCAGGTAAACCGGGGCGATCGCGTCGGACTCGTCGGACCCAACGGCGCCGGAAAATCGACGCTTTTCTCGCTCATTCTTGGCGAGGCCTCTCCCGATGAAGGCAAGATTTCGATCGAGAAGTCGGCCACGATTGGATTTCTGCCGCAGGAACATGCTCCGGCCGGGGAGGAAACGGTCCTGGAGCTAGCCAGCGCGATTTCGCCGGAACTGACCAGGGCGCAGCGCATCATGAAAACGACGCCGGAAGATTCGGTAGAACATCATGAAGCGTTGCACATCTTCGACGAGCACGGCGGATGGCAGCTCGAACCCAAGGCGAAACGCATTCTGGCTGGGCTCGCCTTTCGCGAATCGGATTTTGATCGTCCCGCGCGGACCCTGAGCGGCGGCTGGGTCATGCGGGCGCATCTGGCCCGCCTCCTCGTCCAGGAACCCGATCTGCTTCTGCTCGACGAACCAACCAACCATCTCGATCTCGAGTCGCTGGTCTGGTTTCAGGAATACCTCAAGAGTTATCCCGGTGCGATTCTGATGATCTCGCACGACCGCGAGTTCCTGAACCAGCTCGTCGGTTCCATCATCGAGATCGCGCATCGCCGTCTGAATCGTTATCGCGGGAACTGGGACAGCTACGTCGAGCAAAGAGAGGCCCGCGAGGAACAGCAGCTCTCCGCCTACAAGAACCAGCAGAAGGAAATCGCCTCGCTTCAACTTTTTGCCGATCGGTTTCGCGCCAAGGCGAGCAAGGCCTCCCAAGCGCAGAGCAAACTCAAGCAGATCGATCGGATGGAGAAGATCGAGGCGCCGGTCGCACGGGAACGGACGGTTCATTTTCGTTTCCCGCAGCCGCCCCGGAGCGGACATCGGGTGATCACGTTGAAGGAAGTCGATCACGCCTACGGCGATCTGATCGTTTATCGCGACCTGAATTTCGAAGCGGAGCGGGGACAACGGACCGTGCTGGTCGGACCGAACGGCGCGGGAAAATCGACCTTACTGAAGTTGCTGGCCGGCGTGTTGCCTGTGCAGAAAGGCGAACGGGAGACGGGACACAACGTGAAGGTTGGTTATTTCTCGCAGTATCGGGTCGATATGCTGGATCCAAAGCAGACGGTCCTCGAAACCGCGCGGGACATGCCGAACCCGGTCTCGGAGCAAATTGCCCGGACGGTTCTCGGTTCGTTTCTTTTTCGCGGAGACGACGTTTTCAAGACAACCGCCGTTCTTAGTGGTGGAGAGAAAACGCGGCTCGCGCTGGTGAAGCTCCTGCTTGACCCGCCGAATCTTCTCTTGATGGATGAACCGACGACCCACCTGGACGTGGGGAGCATCGATGCGCTCGTCGGCGCGCTCGCGCAGTATGAAGGGACGCTGATTTTCATCAGCCATGACGTTTACTTCATTCGGGCCGTTGCGAAGAGGGTGTTGCACATCAACGCTGGAAAGCTGACTCCGTATGCCGGCGACTACGATTATTATCTCGATAAATCGCGAGCCACCTCCGCGCGCGCTGGCGTTGTAGCCGGGATCGATGATCCCGGCGACCGAAATGGAAACGCCGCTACCAAGACCGGAATCACCGATCCCGGCGACAGGAAGCCCGGCATGCGCGAATCGCGCGAACAGCGCCGGGCGGACTCCGAACAACGAAAAGCCGAAGCGAAACTTAAACGCGATCACGACAAGAAAGTCCGTGAATTGGAAATGCAGATCCTGAAACTGGAAGGCCGGCAAAAGGAGCTGACCGAAGAGCTGGAAAAGCCGGAAACTTACGAGCCCGCCGGCGCCGCCACGCAGTTGAACCGCGAGCTCATGACGATCTCGGAAGATCTCACACGATTGACGGCGGAGTGGGAGAAGCTCGGCGCGACAGTCTAGGTGGGTTTTACCAATGTGGGAGGGGCCTTTGTGCCGCGACCTAATCCCCCTCTGCAAATTGTAGGGCAAGCGCTTCGCTTGCCTGCTCCTTGCGCGGCAGGCGGCGCGGCTGCCCTCCAAACCTGAAATCAGTCGGGGCACAAAGGCCCCTCCCACATTAGAAGGGCGATTTAATCGCCCACGGCGGTCCGGAGAGCGCCGCTCCTTGTTTCGTTTGATGACAATCGCCGGTTGTAGCCGGGATCGGTTGGTCCGCCGCGATTTTCTCCGATCAAGATTACTGATTCCGACATCCAGATCAAAAGCGAATCACGTTTCCACTTGAAGCCCGGAAGATGGGGAGAAGGATGGAAGCCGCAACGAACGAACAATCATTACCGGAACGAAAGTCGCGGGCACCGCGCACAAATCGCCGGCTGCATGGGATGGCGGCTACGGCCGGCGTTCCTGATCCACCGACGCGGGGACGCTTTACCCGGACGCTGGCCATACTCGAGGCGGCGCTCCGAGTGTGGGAGGCACGGCAGCCTCGGCACGCTTCAGTTTGGCGGCGTCACACTAAGTGAAGCCGAGCAATATTTTCGAAGGCGGCAGAGTCGCCTCCTCTTAGGAAAACCGCGTATTGAAGCTCCGGCTTGCGTCGAACTTTGAGGCGGCGTCCGCCAGGTTGATGACCGGCTCAGTGCGACGGCCGGTCTTGAAGCGGCGCCGCCTTTCCATGGATACCTCGATCACACGACCGACCTCGTCACGCAGGGCCTGGCACCTCGCCAGTAATGAAGGCGTCTGATGCTTTTCGGTCCCTTCTTTCCCTCCCGTCGCCATCTTCTCTGAAAATTCCTCTAGAGAAACGGAATTGGCTCCTGGATTGCGCGTGTCGGCACGCCCGATTTTGGTTTGGCGCAAAGGATCGCGTTCGTCAGGCGCGCTCGTTTTTCGCGACCCCGCGAATGTTCAAGAAGGCGAGGCCGAACTGGAGAACGACCAACGCGTAAGCGTGGGCCGGCCAGCCCCAGGCAACCCAGAGGACGTTGCTGAGAAGGAAAATCCAGAAGCCCCATCGGCGTTTGTTTTTCGATTGCTCCGCGACGAGCCACGCGGAGAGCAGGGTGGCGATCATTGCCGGCCATTGCAGATGTTGAATCCAGTCCACGAGCAATAAACGCATTTCGAAGGTGGATCGAGTGCTCCGC
>JBAPMH010000232.1:0-1810 GCA_049278515.1 Chthoniobacterales bacterium | reverse complement strand
GGGTAATGGCGGTCCAACGCTGACACACATGCCGTTGCCCGGCAGCCCTGCGATCGACGCGGGCGATCCGAACTTTACTCTACCGCCTCTCCGTGACCAGCCTGGCCCTTGCTGCCATCGCGTATTCCGTCGCCTCGATATCGGTTCAGTCGAGACACAACCGGAGCGACCGTGTCCGACCCCAAGACCGCGGCCAACTCCGCCGCGCTAAACGTCAAGCGACTGAGCCTTGTTTCAGCGCGACTTCGCCGATTGCGCTCTGCGAGATTGCGTCCCGTTGTGCTCTGCTCTTTTCCGTAACCGCTGAAATTGTTCTTCGAGCTTTTTCAAGTCCTCGTCGGAAAGCTCTTCGAGATCGACCAGTTCGTTTCGCGCGCCTTTGATTGCGCGAATAATCTCGTCAAGTTTTAGATGAACAGCTTTGGCATCGCGGTTCTGAGTGTTTTGAATCAGGAACACCATCAAGAATGTGACGATGGTCGTGCCGGTATTAATAATCAGCTGCCAGGTGTTCGAAAAATTAAACGCGGGTCCGGTCACGGCCCAAATTATGATGACGAGAATCGCTATCGTGAAGGCCCACGCGCTGCCCAGAATGGTAGAGGAGTTGCGGGCGAAAACGCGAAATGCATCCCGGACGACGCAAAAGAAATCCCGGGATCTTTCTCCTTCTTTTGATTTCCCGGCTTGAGTCTTGTTCACGAATTCTACTTAAAATTCGCACATCGTGGGACAATTGGGGGCATAAGATCGAGAATGATTACCGGTTGCCCAGAAACGCGACGTTGATTTTTTCCCTAAATTAAGGAAAACTTGGCTTCGAATTCATGCAGCTTCTCAGCGCATTTTCACGTCCTCAAACTGTCCCGGATACCCCGGCGACCGCACCGAAAAAGAGCCTATGGATTCTGGATTCCTGGCGCGATCTGGCTCTCTACGTTGGCACGCCGCTGTTGTTGCTGCCGGCGTTCGCGCTGGCTCAGGCGCGTTGGAGTCCGCAGGACATTTATCTTTTTGTCGCGGCGTTTGGTGCCATGGGGCATCACCTGCCAGGGATGATCCGCGCCTACGGCGATCGCGCGTTGTTCGAGCGCTTCAAATGGCGCTTTATTCTTGCGCCGCTGTTCCTTCTCACAGTTTGCGTAGCATTTTTTTGGTGGGACCTGAAAGGGATTTTGCTGGTCGTTTTCTTCTGGGGCGTCTGGCACGGATTGATGCAAACCTATGGGTTCTGTCGCATCTACGACGCGAAAACAGGAACGTTCGATGCCCTGACCCGCAGGCTCGATTTCGCGATGTGCGTAATTTGGTTCGCCACGGCGGTAGCGCTTTCGCCATACCGGCTAGGCGATACGCTCGACACCTACTATATGTGTGGCGGGCCGTTTATCGCGCCGTCAATAATTCATCACGGCCAACAGCTGATTCTTTTAGCGGCCGTCGTAGTTTCGGTCCTTTTTATCCTGCACTTCGGCCGGATGTGGATTATCGGGCACCGGCCCAATCCTGTGAAGTTGGCTCTGCTTGTTACGAGCATTGCGTTTTGGTGGTACTGCAATAATCTCGTCGCGAACATTCTTGTCGGCATTGCGCTGTTTGAAGTTTTTCACGACGTGCAATACCTCTCGCTTGTCTGGATCTACAACCGGAATCGAGTGGAGAAGGATAGCAACATCGGCGGATTCATGCGCTTTGTGTTTCGACGAAGCGGCTCGCTCATTGGGCTCTATGTCGGCCTGGTCTTTGCCTATGGCTCGCTGAGTTATTTCAATGCCCATCTGGGCCTGGAAACGGTCAAACGCATCCTGGC
>JBAPMH010000231.1:0-3824 GCA_049278515.1 Chthoniobacterales bacterium | reverse complement strand
GGACGGTGCTCGACCGGCGCCGGGAAGTTTTCGAGGCAGGCGGTCCCTACGAATGGCATTATGCGGAAGCGCTCGCCTTTGGATCGTTGCTGCTGGAAGGCATTCCGGTGCGGCTCTCGGGACAGGACAGCCGCCGCGGGACGTTTAGCACCCGGCACTCGTTCATTTACGATGCGAAGACCGGGCAGCCTTACATGCCGTTGCTCCATCTCGCGCCCGATCAGGCCCGCATTTGCATTTACAACAGCCTGCTTTCCGAGGCTGCGGTCCTCGGGTTCGATTACGGCTACTCGATGGATTACCCGAACATGCTCTGCCTCTGGGAGGCGCAATTCGGCGATTTCGCGAATGGCGCGCAGACCATCATCGACCAATTCATCGTCCCGTCCGAATCGAAATGGCAGCGGCCGAGCGGGATCGTGATGCTGCTGCCGCACGGCTACGAAGGGCAGGGGCCGGAGCATTCCAGCGCGCGGCTCGAGCGTTTTCTCCAGGCTTGCGCCGAAGATAATATTCAGGTCTGCAACCTCACCACTTCCGCCCAGTATTTTCACGTTCTCCGCCGCCAGATGAAACGCGATTTCGTCAAACCGCTCATCATTATGACGCCGAAAAGTCTGTTGCGCTCCGAGCAGGCGTCGTCGCGCGCGGAAGATTTCACGAGCGGCGTGTTTTCGGAAATCCTCGGTTCACCCGAGGTGGGTCCGCCCGAAAAGATGAAGCGTGTCATTCTTTGCTCGGGCAAAGTCTATTATGACCTGCTGAATCACCGGGAGATGGAAAAGATTATCAACACCGCGATTATTCGAGTCGAGCAACTCTATCCGCTGGCCGAGGCAAAGTTACGCGAGCTGGTGATGGCTTTTCCGAAGAGCGCGAAGCTCATCTGGTGCCAGGAAGAATCGCAAAACATGGGCGCCTGGAGTTTTATGGAGCCGCGCCTGTGGGCGCTTTTTGGCCGCAAGATTGTCTACGCGGGCCGCAACGCGAGCGCGAGCCCCGCGGTCGGCTCGCTTGCCGTTCACAAGCGCGAACAAGCCCAGTTGATCGCCGAGGCGTTCAGCCTGTAGGGCGTCTCTGTGAGACGCCATCCTCGGCACACCCTGCATGATTTTGTTAGGTGACCCCGCGCTTTGATTGGGCATAATATGACGCCTTCATGAGCATCGAAGTAAAAATTCCGGCCGTCGGCGAATCGATCTCCAGCGGAGTGGTTTCCGTCTGGCACAAGAAGTCGGGCGAACAGGTCAGCGCCGGCGACCCGCTCTTTACCCTGGAGACCGATAAGGTTTCGACCGAGATCAACGCCGAAAAAGATGGCGTCCTCCAAACGCTCGTGGCGGAAGGCGCCGAAGTGAAAATCGGTGATGTGGTGGCGACGATCGAGGAAGGTGCGGGAGGCGGAGCCAAAGCGGAGAAAAAATCCGAGCCCGCAGCCGCGAAGCCGGACGCTCCTGCGGAAAAATCGTCCGATGCTCTTTCGCCGGCTGTTCGACGCATCGTTATCGAAGAAAAATTGGATCCGCAGGAAATCCGGGGGAGCGGCAAAGGCGGACGAGTGACGAAAGGTGACGTCATCACGGCGGCGCAGGATCGGACCGCTCCACCAGCGCCCGCGAAACCGGCCGAGAAGTCCGCGGAAGAAAAACCGGCAGCTCAACCGGAGAGCGGGCGATTCACTCGAAAGAAAATGTCGCCTTTGCGCCGAAAGATCGCGGCGCAGCTCGTCATGGCTCAGCACACGGCCGCCATCCTCACGACCTTCAACGAATGCGACATGACCGAGGTGCAGGCGTTGCGCGCGAAATCGCAGGATGACTTCACGAAAAAGAATGGCCTCAAGCTGGGGTTCATGTCGTTCTTCATCAAGGCGGCGGTCGAGGGGTTGAAGGCGGTGCCGTCGATCAACAGCCGAATCGAAGGCGAAGATTTCATCCTGAATCATTTCTACGACATCGGGGTCGCGGTCGGAACGGAACGAGGCCTGGTTGTTCCGGTAGTGCGTGATGCGGACAAAAAGAGTTTTGCGGAAGTGGAGCGGGACATCGCGGATTTCGCAGGGAAAGCTCGAGAGGGCAAAATCAAGATCGAGGATTTGCAGGGCGGCACCTTTACGATTTCAAATGGCGGGGTCTACGGTTCACTCATGGGCACACCGATCCTGAATCCGCCTCAAAGTGGAATTCTCGGCATGCACGCGATCGTGAAACGCCCGATCGCGGTGAAGGACGCTGTCGAGATCCGCCCCATGATGTATCTGGCGTTGAGCTACGATCACCGCGCGGTGGATGGCAAGGAAGCGGTCACGTTTCTCGTTACCGTGAAACAGTGCATCGAGGATCCGAAGAAGCTGCCGCTGGATTTTTAAATGTGGGAGGGGCCTTTGTGCCCCGACCGTGGCGACAGTTGTCGGGGCGCAAAGGCCCCTCCCACATTAATTGCAGATGACGCGCTCGCATTGATACTGATCCATGGAAAAATTTGACGTTGTCATCATTGGCTCCGGGCCTGGAGGCTATGTCGCCGCCATTCGCGCGGCGCAGCTGGGTCTCAAGACTGCGATCGTCGAGAAGGACAAGGAGCTCGGCGGCACCTGCCTCAACGTCGGTTGCATCCCAAGCAAGGCACTCCTCACTTCGAGCGACCATTATGTCTTCGCGAAAAAGGAAGCCGCCAAGCACGGCATCGTTCTCGGCGACGTAGGGCTCGATCTGGCGAAGATGCTCGCGCGCAAAGACAAGGTCGTGAAGACCATGAATGGCGGCGTGAAAATGCTCATGAAGGGCAACAAGATCACGGCCTTCCAGGGCCTCGGCACCGTGACCGCGCCGGGACAAGTCTCCATCAAAGGTGACGACGGTAAGACGCAGGAGATTGAAGCGACCAACGTCGTCATCGCCACCGGCAGCGTGCCGGTCGAGTTGGCGAACATGAAGTTCGACGGCAACGTTATCGTGAGCAGCACCGAAGCGCTCACCTTCGAGAAGGCGCCGGAGAAATTGGTTGTCATCGGCGGTGGCGCCATCGGCCTTGAGCTCGGCTCGGTGTGGAGCCGGCTCGGGTCCGAAGTAGTCGTGCTCGAATTTCTGCCGCGGATCGCGCTCGGGTTCGATCTCGAGCTGGCCAACATGCTCCAGAAATCGCTGACCTCTCAGGGTATGGCGTTTCATCTCGAGACAAAGGTGAGCTCGGTGAAAGTCGAGAATGGCCGGGCCGTCGCCACCGCGACCAAGGGCGAAGAGGAACTAAAATTTGAAGCGGACAAGGTGCTCGTCTCGGTCGGCCGCCGCGCCTTTGCCAAAGGGGTCTTCGCCGACAGCGTGAAAGTGGCGATGGACGATCGCGGCCGGATCAAAGTCGACGAGCACTTCAAGACCAACGTCGAAGGCATTTACGCAATCGGCGACGTCATCGCCGGTCCCATGCTCGCGCACAAGGCCGAGGAAGAAGGCGTCGCCTGCGTGGAAATGATCGCCGGGAAGGCGGGCCACGTGAATTACGAAGTCATCCCGGGAATCATCTACACGAATCCGGAGCTCGCCGGTGTGGGACTCACGGAAGACATGGCGAAAGAAAAAGGGATGGACGTCCGAGTCGGCAAATTCCCTTTCCGCGCCAATGGCCGGGCGGTGGCGAACGAGGATTACGAAGGAATCGTGAAGTTCGTAGCGGACGCAAAGACCGATCGCATTCTGGGTGCGCACATTCTCTCGCATGCGGCCTCCGAGTTAATTGCCGAAACCGTGGCCGTAATGGAATTCGGCGGCAGCTCGGAAGATCTAGGTCGCACCGTGCACGCTCATCCGACCCTGAGCGAGGCTGTG
>JBAPMH010000230.1:0-2248 GCA_049278515.1 Chthoniobacterales bacterium | reverse complement strand
GAGCGGTGGTGACCAAGAGCGTGCCGCCGAACGTCGTCGTGGCCGGCAATCCCGCGGTGGTGACAAAGCAGCTCGACGTTTAGCCCGTGTGAAGCCAAACCAAGCCACGGCTTCCGTTGATTCCGTTCTGTCCTGGCTGAAAAAGCACAGCACCAAGGGTACGCGTGAAGGCATGGCGCGGTACGGCGTTCCTTGCGACAACGCCTCCGGCGTCTCCGTTGCGGACATTCGCCTGCTTGCGAAACAGATCGGACGCAATCACGAACTGGCATTGGCACTCTGGGAGACCGGATCCTACGAAGCCCGCATGCTCACGCCATTCATCGATGAGCCCGCTCGCGTCACGCCGGCACAGATGGACGGTTGGTGCCGTGACTTCGACAGCTGGGCCATTTGCGACGCGCTCTGCTTCCACCTTTTCGACAAGACGCCGCACGCCTGGAAAAAAATCTCCAAATCGTCCGACGCGAAGCCCGAGTTCGTGAAGCGGGCTTCCTTCGCCTTGCTCGCCAGCGTCGCTCTCCACGACAAGGCTGCTCCCGACAAACCTTTCTTCGACAGCCTGGTCCTCATTGAACAAGCCGCGAGCGACGATCGCAACTTCGTCAAGAAAGCCGTGAGCTGGGCCCTTCGCGGGATCGGCAAACGCAATGGCCGCCTCCACGCCGCCGCCGTTAAATTGGCCGGCCGGCTCGCCAAATCCAACGACCCCGCCGCTCGCTGGACCGGCAAAGACGCCCTCCGCGATTTCACGACTCCTGCCACTCTCAAACGTCTCGAAATGGATCGAGCGCTCCGCCGCTCGAAGGGAGAGAATCTTGCAACAGTCCAAACCGCCGTCGCGCAACGGAGCGCGCGATCCACCTGATGAAAAAGAAACGCGTGATCGTAATGGGCTTCATGGGAAGCTGCCCTATCGCCGGCGTCATCTGGCAGCACCTCCATTACATCATCGGCCTGCAGCGGCTCGGCCACGATGTTTTCTACATCGAAGATTCAGCCCGCCTCCCCTACAACCCCGACACTTTCGAGGTGAACAACGAATTCGATTACGCCGCCCGAATTCTCCACCAGCTCGCGTCGGAATTCGGCTTCCGCCGGCGCTGGAGTTTCTGCGCCCGTTATCTGCCCGGCCATCCAACCGCCGGCCTTCCCCTCACCCGGATTCGCCAGCTTTACCGCGAGGCCGATGCCATCCTCAACGTCTGCGGCACCCAGGAGTTCAACCCCGACCTGCTGACGAGCGATCGAATTCTCTACATCGAGAGCGATCCCGGCGTCGAGCAGATCAAAGTCGATCAAGGTGAGAAATCCACCCTCAAATATCTCCGGCGCCACCACGCCCTTTTCACGTTCGGCGAAAATGTCGGCACCGGTGCGTTTCCGGTCCCCACCCATAATTTGAAATGGCTTCCGACCCGCCAGCCGATCGTCACCGATCTCTGGAAAACCAGTCGCCGCCCCGGGCCTGCGGCCGTTTTCACATCGGTGGCGAACTGGTCTACCAGCGGCTTGAAAGACATCGAATGGCGCGGTGAAAAATATCTCTGGAGCAAGTCCCGCGAATTCATCCGTTTCGCGGCTGCGCCGAAGCGCGCCGATGAAACGTTCGAGCTGGCCACCGATATCAAAGACGATCGCACCCGCGAAAAGTTTAAGCGCAATGGCTGGCGCTTCCGGACGCCGCACGACCTGAGCGCCGACTATCAGCTCTATCGCGATTACATTCGTCGTTCCAAAGGCGAATTCACGGTTGCAAAGGACCAGTATGTCCGGTTGAACACCGGCTGGTTCAGCGATCGGAGCGGCTGCTATCTCGCCGCCGGCCGGCCCGTGATCACCCAGGAAACCGGTTTCACCAGGATTTTCGGTGGCGGCCGCCACGGCCTCATCGCCTTCAAGTCGTTAGGCGAGATCGCCGAGGCCGTGAAAAGCATCAACGCCGACTACACCCGCCACTCGTTAGCAGCTCGCGAAATCGCCCGCCAATTCTTCGAAGCGGAGAAAGTCCTCCGCTCCCTCCTCGAGCGGGCAGGAGTCTGACCGATTCGGTTTACTTTCGCGGCCACGACCGCCTTCGGCATTCATGTTCTCCTGAATTAGACTGTTATTATGAAACGAATCTATGACTGGATCATCAGGGCAAACCAAGTGCTTCTCTTCCTCGTCATCACGGGAGGGTCAGTTTTGATCTCATTCTTGGTCTTCCAATCAACGCGGCGCTACGATCCCCCGCACGTCTCTATTG
>JBAPMH010000229.1:0-8973 GCA_049278515.1 Chthoniobacterales bacterium | reverse complement strand
CGCCTGGGGATAGGCGACGCTTGGGAACAGGCGCTTCACAGAAGCGCCCCTACATTCAGTTCGGCTCGGCCACGTTCCGGGCCCGGTCTTCGAAGCGGGTGAATTCCTTCAGGAACGTCAGTGCGATTTCGCCCACCGGACCGTTACGCTGCTTCGCGATAATGAGCTCCGCTTCGCCGGCTTTCTCGGCGCGGGCGTCTTCGTCTTCTTCGTAGATTTCCGGCCGGACCAGCAGGCCCACCAAATCCGCGTCCTGTTCGATCGAGCCCGATTCGCGCAAATCGCTCAGGCGCGGCTTACCCCCGGTCCTCGCTTCCGGCTGCCGATTTAACTGGGCCAGCACCAGCACGGGAACCTTCAATTCTTTCGCGAGACCTTTTAACCCGGACGAAATTTCAGAAATCTCGAGCTGCCGATTGTCCTGCGCCCGCCGGGTCGTTGATCGCAACAACTGCAAGTAATCGACCACGATCAGCTTGATGTCCTTCTGCGCCTTCAGACGGCGCGCCTTGGCCCGCAATTCGAGAATGCTCAGGCTCGCGCTGTCGTCGATGAAGATTTGGGCTTCGGCGAGCTTGGAGGCCGCCGCCGTCAAACTGGGAAAATCCCGCTCGGCCAGAAATCCGTCGCGGACCTTCTGCAGGTTCACCCGGGCCCGCGAGCAAAGCAGACGTTGGACGAGCTGCTGGCCGCTCATTTCCAGGCTGAAAACTGCCACCGGCAGTTTTTCATTGATCGCGACATGCTCGGCGATATTCATGGCGAGCGCTGTTTTGCCCATGCTGGGCCGGGCTGCGATCACGATCATTTCCGATTCGTGTAAACCGTTCGTCATCCGGTCGAGTTCCGCGAAGCCGGTTGAGATGCCGGTGATGCCGCCGCGCCGCTCATAAAGCTGCTCGATCGCTTCGATCGCCTCCATCACCTGGTCCTTCATCGTCAGGAGCTGGCCCTTGAAACGATCTTCGCCCACCGAGAAGATTTTCTGCTCCACTTCGTCGAGCAGGTTGTTCACTTCATCCTGCTCCTCGAACGAGCGGCGCACGCTCTCCGTGCAGGCGGCGATGATCTGCCGGAGAATGTATTTCTCGCGAACGATCTCGAGGTAGTAAGTCACGTTCGCCGCCGTGGGGACAAAGGTAAAAAGGCTCGTGACCGCCGCGGCGCCGCCGACGGTTTCGAGCAAATTCCGATCACGCAAGACCTGCGTAAACGTGATCAGGTCGATTCCCTGACCCGCGTTCCAGAGCTCGACCAGGACCTCATAGATGGTCTGGTGCGCGGGAACGTAAAAATAGGTTTCGTTAATTTTCTCGACGCATTCGGCGATTATTTCGCGCGGCGAGATGAGCATTGAGCCGAGCACTCCTTGCTCCGCTTCGACGGAATGCGGAAGAGCCCGATTGTGAATATCAGGCGAATTAGAGGCCAATAAGCCGCCGCCATTCGGGCCGCCATTCTTTTGCGGCCAGCCTCGGCCGGGCTCGGCGCCCGATTTTTTTCGAGACTGCTGTCCTCCCCGCAGGGATGGATCAGTAGCCATTCATCTATTTGTGGTCGCTGCGTTTCTAACCGGTCGCGCCTTTTCGGAGACTTGGCCGGCGGGCTCAGCCGCCGAAGCCGGAGCTTCTTCCTTCGAAGGTTTCACCTGAAAAACAAATTTCGCCGTGACGTCATGGTGCAACTTGATCGGCACCTCGTGTTCGCCAGCGGTCTTGATCGGATGCTCGAGCACCACGCGGTGCCGGTCGATTTCGTTGCCGAGTTCGTTCTTCAGGCGCTTGACCAAATCCTGCGCCGTGATCGAACCAAAGGCCTTTCCGGTCTCGCCGGTTTCCAGGGTAAAGACGACTTTCAGTTTGCTGATTCGGCGAGAAAGCTCTTCCGCTTCATTCAACTCGCCTGCTTCGCGCGCGGCCCGTTTGGCCTTCAAATTGTCGAGCTGACGAAGGCTGCGCTTGGTGACTTCGTAGGCTTTGCCCTGGGGCAAAAGAAAATTGCGCGCGTAGCCGCGGCGAACTTTAACGACATCCGCCTCGGCGCCGAGGCCGGGGACGTTTTCGGTCAAAATAATTTCGGTGGAAGGCATGCGATTATTAGCTGGTGGCTTCCCGCGAAAGATCCTGCAGGCGCGGGGAGCAGGATTATAGGACCGCCGTAATCGCTGTCAAACGCCGAAAGAGAATTTCATTGTGACCGGCTCATGCAGAGGGTCTGATGAAGGGAAACCGAGGAAAATCGAGTTCGTCGGCGTTGATCCATGGCTGCGTAATTCAAGACCATTCGAATCAATTGAGTTTATAGAATTCAACCAGGGCAACGCCTTCCGTTTCGCTCTTTCCGCGCACGATGGCCGTATAGCTGCCGGGGTTGAGAGTGACGGCGACGGCGCTTTCGCGTGGATCGGTCGGCGCCAGTCCCGCGCTTTGAATCAGTCCAGCTTGCGTGGCGTCGTCCTGCCAATTGTCATTGGACATGATTGTCGCGCCGGAAGCATCATGCAGTTCCAGCGTGGGATCTTGGAGGGAGCCCGGCACGTTACTCGCGGCGAGCGAAGGCCCAATACCACGGACAATCAGTTTCGCTGGCTCCGCGGCGCCCACAATATAACCACCGATCATCACATTATCGCCGGGCTCCACGCGGCCGCGGGTTGCGATATTGACTAACTCAGACGCGCCCGGTTGGGTATCGAGATCATACACTTCAACCAATCCCACGCCGGCCGTGTTACTTGCTCCACGCAACACTGCGGTGTAGCTGCCGGGGTTGAGCGTCGCTACGATCGCGCTTTCGCGAAGATCTCCGGGCGGAATGCCTGTGGCCTGAATAACTGCTGCCTGCGTATCCTGCCAGTTATCATTCGACAGAATCATTGCTCCGCTGGAGTCGTGTAGTTCCAGGGTCGGATCCTGAAGTGCGCCCGGAACGCCACTCGCGGAAAGTGACGGCCCGATTCCCCGCATAATCATCTTTTTCGGCCCGATTCCGCGCACAATGAATCCGCCAATGAGCGCGTTATCGCCGGTCTGCACCTTCAGTCTCGTTGAGATATTCAGCATGCTTGCGTGTGGCTGAAAGTCGCTGATAACCAACGACGCAGTGTCATAGGTAGCCTTGACGGTCCCTGCGATCACGCCATCGAACTGTCCCTTGAAGGCGAGCACGGTTGGTTTGTAAGCGGTCACGCGTCCGCCGCTGGCCACGTTCGAGAAGTGGCCGCTGGCGCCATTCGTCGTTAACACTGTCACACTGCCAGAAGTAATGAGTGGCGCAGTGGGCAGAACGAAAATTTGGAGGTCCCCGGCGAAAGTCGAGTTGCCAGCCACTTCGATCTTCCCCACGGCGGCCGGACCAAAGACCTCGAACCGGGTATATCCTTCGGGCGCGAGGGTTAGGTTGCCTCCGACCTTTAGCAGCGAATTCAGCTTCGCCCCGGTGGGAGTGTAGCTAGTGAGGGGAGAGATTTCCAGGCCGCCGCCTAGGATGGTGAGATCCCCCGCCACAGTCACATGTGAATCCCCACGCACGGCCAGAAGGGCGATCTTATCGGCGTCGGAGCCGCTGCTCAGAGCGCCGACCGTCGTGAAATCGCGCCGCTGGAACCTCAGACTGCGCGTGCTGGTACCGAGGTTGCGCAAGGCATCGGCTCCATTGCGGTCGAGGATGGCGGCACCAGGTCCTTGCAGAAAGATCGAAGCGTCGTTATGCACGATGTCGAGGAGGTCGCCGCCGAGGACTTGTATCGTCCCGATACCAGCAGTGAGGCACTCCAGGTTATAGCGTCCGCTCTGCAAAGTTCTTGTGGCGGGGTCGTAATTGGTCAGGAGGCCGTTGATGATAGCTTTGGCACTGCCCGATGAAGTGTTCCCAGTCACCGTCAGAAATCCGCCCGTGGCGGCGGGATCGCGGAGATCACCGATCTGCGTGAGGTTTTGGGCGAAGATCATCGTACCATTAGGGGAACAGTTGAGATCGCCTTCGTTGACGATGTTATTGGGAAAAGTGTAGGCGAGTCCGTTGGAAACTTTAATGGAGCCGTGCACCAGATTGTGGGTGAAATCGCGGAGCGCATCGGTGCCATTCTCATCCACGATTTTCACCGTGCCCGCGCCCCCTAACGAGAAGCGACCATCGTTCTCTACAATATGCGCGCCGTTAAATTGCCATATCGCCGTTCTGCCTGCCGCTGCCGCCAGGTAAAAAAGCTTTGCGGTGTTATGCAGCGTCGTCCCTGAGAATGCCGCGTAGTTGCCCAGATCCAACTTTACGTCCGTCTGATTGGCCGTAAAATCGATCTCCCGAAAGTCGCTGAGGCCGATCGTGTCGGTGGCCGCGGACGTTAAGCTATGATCGGTCGAGCTGAGGAACGGGGAATCACCGAGCATCGTCAAGCGACTGATCGTCGCGTCGATGTCGAGCGTTATGTTTTTATTATCGATCGTCACATCGAAAGTCGCGCTTCCGCTGTTATTTGGGACCCCAGCCGGGGTCCAATTCGTGGGGATGTTCCACGTGCCAAAGTTTTCGCCGGTGTAGTTGGAGGCCGTGGCCTGGGCAAAGGTGTTCGAGATTTGGAGTTTCGATAAGGCGACGATGACGAGCAGTGTGTTTCGGAGGAGTTGAATATTCATAGGCTTGGAGAGGTGAAGTTGTTGTCCTTCCTCTTCTCTCCAGAAGCGGTGCGAAAAGTTTCAGGAACTTTCTCCGCGCGGCGGAATTCGACTGCTCTGATCCCGAGCTGCCGCGACCGAAGTCCCTCCGCAAACGCAGTTCAGGGCTCCCGCTTCGGGAGCACGTCGGTATTGACCGGGAAGACAACGTCCGGGTGCGCCATCATTTCCTGAAAACGCGGATCGCCGCGCACTTGATCGAATGCTGGATCAATTCGCAGTTCGTTCCGGTAAATTCCCGCGGGTATCTGCAGAGAGTGGGCCAGAATCGGGATCGCGAGATCAGGTTCGCCGACCTCGAGATACGTTCGAGCGAGCTGTTCCAGCAGGGCAACGCCCATGAATTTGTCGGTCGATTCAGGAATAATTTCCGTCGCACGCTTGGCTTCCCTGATGGCGTCCTCCTTGCGCCCAAGCCCCGCATACAGTTCCGCCGCGACCACACGCCAGCCGGCATCAAGCGGTCGCGCCTGGATGGTCCGTTCGATCGCTGGCCTCGCAGCCTCGAAACAGGCCTGCGCTCTGGCTTGATCGCCTTTCCATTCATAAACGTGCCCGAGCATGAGGCTTTTGGGAATTGGCCAAAGGCCATTGCGGTTAAACTTTTCCTGCGGGTCCTCGAGTAGAACCGTTTCGGCCTCGTCGTATCGGCGAAGAAGCTTGTAGCAGCCGTAAAGTCCGGTGGTGTAGAAGCCTTCCGGCCCCGTGCCGGAACGAGGTCGGCTGAGCATCTTTTCCACCAAGCTAAGATCGCCTTTCCAAAAATACTGAAGGTAGGCTTGGTGCGAATAGTAATACCAAGAGTCCGGTTGCAGAGCGAGCACCCGATCCAGCGCTTCCCACGCGGCGGCGAAGTTCCTCGTGATCTCGTGATTGAAAAACAAGCGATGCCAGCGCTCGACCGTGTTTGGATCAAGAGACGCAGCCTTCTCTAGATGCGCGGTCGATTCCGCCCATTTTCCTTGATGGCGCTCGACCCTCGCGATCGCGGTCAATATGTTGGGGTCGTTGGGCGAGCCCCACAGCGCGATGGCAAACTCGGCCATGGCCTTGTCCGCGTCGATGGCCGCGCCTGACCAGCCTTCTTTCGCGTAACATTTTCCCAATGCCATGTGCGCCTCGGGGAGATCCGGCTGAAGACGAAGCGCTGCCTTGGCGCTCGCCAGCGCCTTCTCGTAACGAGCGGGCGCCGGGTCATACGCTTCGTTGATGCTCATTTCGAGCTGCGACAATTGTGCGAAGGCGAGAGCGAACCCCGAGTCGAGTTGAATGGCTTCCTCGAAGAGCTTCTCGGCTTTTCCCATGTCCTCCTGCACCGCCCAGTAATGCGCGATTTCGTTCGCTTCGATGTAAAGAAGGTAGGCTTGGCCGCTTCGCGTGGGACTGCGCTGGAGGCGCGCCCTTTCGCCCGGAGAAAGATTAGCCTGCAAGGCCGAAGCGATGTGCGCCGCAAGATCACTTTGGATCGCAAACACATCTGTGATCTCGCGGTCGTAATTCTCCGCCCAAATCTGTGCGCCGGTGCCGGTGTTAATCAGCTGCACATTGAGGCGCGCACGATTTCCGGAACGTCTCACGCTGCCTTCGAGGATCGCATACACGTTTAAGGCCGTGCCGATCGCGCGCAGATCGTGCGGCACGCCGCGGTATTGCAGCACGGAATTACGCGAAATGACACGCAGATCCCCGAGCTTCGAGAGATTCACCAGGACGTCGTCGTGCAGACCGCTCGCGAAAAGCGCATTCGCCGGGTCCTCGCTCAGATTCTCGAATGGCAATACCGCGATTGATTTCGTATGCGTTGTAGCGGGACTTCGATCGAGCAGAACAACAAGCAGACAAACGAGAAGCGCCGTTGCCGTCGCGCTCAAACCGGCGACGATTGGATTGCGTCCGATCCATCGTTTTAGATATGTTGCTGCCCCCGCGGATCGCGCATTAATCGTGCGTCCCTCGATGAAACGCCCCAGATCTTCCGCCAGCGCGGTCGCGGAGGAATAACGGCCGGCCGGTTTTTTCTCGAGACATTTCAAGCAAATCGTTTCGAGATCCGCCGGAACTCTTCGGTTTAGCGTACGCGGTCGCGGCGCTGCGTGCTCGGCGGCTTGCCTCAGAACGTCGAACGCGTTCTCGCCACGAAAAGGGACACGACCTGTCAGCAGGTGAAAAAGAATCGCGCCGAGACTGTAGATGTCCGCCGCCGGGGTCAGGGAATGTGCATGCGCGGTTTGCTCGGGCGCCATGTAATGCGGTGTCCCAAGGATTGCGAGTGTTTGCGTTAGATCGCCTTCCCGCTCGAGCCACTTCGCCAGGCCGAAGTCGCTCACGAATGGCTTGTCGGTTCCATCAAAGAGCACATTCCCAGGCTTAAGATCTCGATGAAGAATGCCGCGCTCATGCGCGTGAGCCACAGCGCGCGCGAGCTTTGCGATCAAGTCGGCGCTCTCTCGCGGCTTGTCCCTGAAGGCCGCGAGCCGGGCGGCGAGGCTGCCGCCTTCCGCGAACTTCATGCTGTAGAACGGAGCGCCGTCCTTTTCCCCTACCGCGTAGACGGGTAAAATACCGGGGTGGTCGAGGCTTGCTGCAGCCTCCGCTTCTGCTCGAAACCGCCCGATGGCACGGGCCGAGCTGATGTGCGCGGGCAGAATCATTTTCAGCGCGACCACGCGAGCCGGTAGTCGCTGCCGGGCCCGATAGACGATCCCCATCCCGCCCCGGGCGATCTCGGACAAGATTTCATAATCGGCGATGGAAGCACCGGCTCCCAGCGCTTCCTCGTCACTGCCGTTCAGTGCCGTGGACAACAGGCAAGCGGGACAAAATCCACTCGGCGTTTCCAAATCGAGGCTGCAACCGCACGTGTCGCAGATCCTGGCGGCGGGGGGGGCGTGCATGGCCTAAGCTGCCTGTCGTTCGCCGGCACGCGCGAATACGACCCGCAGCCGTCGCAGCTCGTCATCGACTTCATGCGGTACGCTTACCGTTTGCATGATTTCGCGGCGCAAGGTGGCCGCGAATTGCCGGCGCAAACGGTGGATCAGCGTCTTAACACTTCCCAGCCCAACGCCCAGGGCAGTTGCAACTTCATCGTAGGAAACGCCTGGCTTATCGCCTCCAAGAAACGGGGAAAGTGTATCGAACGTGAGAGCCCTGCCCTCAGCGACAAATTCAGCGCGAACCGTTTGCAACGTTCGCTCCAATAATACGCCAGCCCACCGCGCCTCCATTATTTCCTCGGCGCTTAATTCTTGCGACATCCGCAGGTGATGCACCTCTTCCGCTTCGAGTTCGTCCACCGACACGAAGTAAAACCCCCCGCCGCGTTTTAAAGCGCGACGGCGTAGGTTTTCGTCTGCCAGACAAAGTTTGAGCGCGCCGAGAAGGAAATTTCTAAACCGGCCGCGCTCCGGCGAGGCGCGGCGGAGAGTCGCATTTTCCAGGACGTGCTGGAAAAATGACTGGGTCAAGTCCTGTGCGTCCTCTGTGCGGTAACCACGACGGCGCAGATAAGAATAGATGGGCGGCCAATAAACCCGGCACAGTTCGGCCAGCGCAGCTTGAGCGCTTTCGCCAGATTTTTCACCGGCGGCCAAAACGACACTCCAGGCTGTTTCTTCGAAGCGTCGCGCGCCAATGCTCGAGTCGCTGATTGCGCTCACCTGCCCTTTTTACCTGTCGCCTGGAAAATAGGCGAGCTAAATGCGGCGGGAGACGTGGGCGCAGTTACACCATCCCGAGCTTCATCCGGCCCGCTTCGCTGATCATGTTCTGGTTCCAGGGTGGATCCCAGACGAGCTGGACATCGGCTTCGTCGACGCCGTCGATCGTGAGAATCTTGCTTTGGGCATCGTGCGCGATCGCCGGGCCCATCCCGCAACCCGGCGCGGTCAGGGTCATTTTTACATCGACCTTCACGCCGCCTTCCAGCCGTTTAGTGAGCTGGCAATCGTAAACCAAGCCGAGGTCGACAATGTTAACCGGGATTTCCGGATCGAAGCATTGCTTCAACTGATCCCAGACCGCTTTTTCATCCACCTCGCCTGTGAAGGGGACTTCCGGTTTCGCTGCGCCGTTTGCCGCCGCCGGCTTTTCCAGACCAAGCGCATCCAAATCCTTCTCCGCCACGCGCGCGAGCCCCTGATAGGTCGCAATCGTGTAGCTGCCGCCAAGGGTCTGGGTAATGACGCCCGGAGTGCCCGCCGGGATCGTCGTTTTGGTTCCGCTAGGGATTTGAATTGCCTCGCAATCCCGGCTCAAAGTGAATTCGGTATTTTCGTGCATGGTTGGATGAGTCCTAGGA
>JBAPMH010000228.1:0-6733 GCA_049278515.1 Chthoniobacterales bacterium | reverse complement strand
GGTCCATGTCGTCGAGAACAATAAGTATTTCCTCCGGGGTAATCTTATAGTAGTGGGCGAGAACCTGGAGCGGTTCGCCGCTGCGATTCATGTAGCTGGTCGGCTTCGCGAGAATCACGTTCTCTCGTTTGGCCCAAAGTACGTGCCAGCTTTTCTCATGCTGCCAGGTAAGGCCCCACTCGGACGCAAGGCGATCGACGATCTCGAAGCCGACGTTATGGCGCGTCCCGCTGTACTCGCTTCCCGGATTACCAAGCCCGGCTACCAGGCGAATAGCGTTCGACGTGGACATGAAATTGGTGGATCGGCCGCTCCGCGGGCGATGACGAGGAAAATGCGGCTACCCCTGACCACATCGAGCGCGGAGCGCTCGATCCACCTACTTCTTCGGCTCTTTTTCCTTCGCGCCACCGGCCGGAGCAGCACCGCCTTCCGGCTCTTCCTTCTTCTCCTTGATGACTTCCGGTCCAGCCGCGGCTTCCGCCGTCGCTGCCACCGGCTCTTCCTCGACCGTCGGCGCAAGGACGGAGAAGGCGGTCAGGTCGGGCTGAATTCTTGTCGTCACGCCCTCGGGCAATTGAATCTCACGGACATGGATGGCGTCGCCAATATTGAGCGCGGAAACGTCCACCTTGATGACATCAGGCAGATCCCGCGGAAGACATTCGATCGCGAGCGAGCGAAGGTTTTGTTCGAGAAGTCCGCCCATATTCTTGACGCCGTTCGCGACGCCCATGGGCTCGACCGGAACGTCGGCCTGAATCACTTCGTCCACCGAGACGGCGTGAAAGTCGATATGCAAAATCCCGCCGCCGAGCGGGGCGTGCTGGACTTCCTGCACGAGAGCAAGGCGGTTTTTGCCGGCGATTTCCAGCTCTACCAGGATGTTTTCACCTGCGGCGTGGCTGAGCATGGCGTTGATGTCGCGCTTCGATACCTGCAACGTCTCCGGCTTGTCCTTCGCGCCGTAAATCACCGCCGGAATCGAGCCAGCCGCCTTGAGTTTTCGCACTGCGGAACGCCCTGTCGCTGTCCGCCGTTCCGCCGTGAGTTTTACCTGCTTAGCCATATTGGAATTCTATTTAACGTCGTTATCGATCTTGAACAGCGAGGAAACGGATTCGTCGTTGTGGATTCGCTTCATCCCTTCGCCGAGAAGCTCGGCGACGCATAGCACGGTGGTATTAAATCCTTCCACCGGGCGTATGGGCGTGCTGTTGGTCGTTATTAATTCCTCGATCTGGGAATTTTGCAACCGGGGAATCGCCACATCGACCAGAACGGCATGAGCCACCCCGGCGTAGATTTTCATGGCGCCATGTTGTTTGAGAACCGAGGCGGCGGAGGTCAGCGTGCCCGCTGTCTCGGTGAGGTCGTCCACCAGGAGAACATCGCAGCCTTCCACGTCGCCGATGACATAGAGTGCCTTGGTCTCGGTCGCGCTCTTTCGCTGCTTGGCCACGATGGCCAGGTTCGCCCCCAGCGCCTGCGAATAGGCGGAGGCCATTTTCAAACCCCCCACGTCCGGCGAAACGACAACCGTTTTGCCCGTGAGACGCGTCCGCAGGTATTTGAGGAGCACCGGCATCGAATAGAGGTGGTCCACCGGGATATCGAAAAATCCCTGCACCTGCTGGGCGTGCAGGTCCATCGTGAGCACCCGGCTCACCCCGGCCGCATACAGAAGGTTAGCCACCAGCTTGGCCGTGATCGGCACCCGCGGCTGGTCCTTGCGGTCCTGCCGCGCATAACCAAAAAACGGGATGACCGCCGTAATCCGATCCGCGCTGGCCCGGCGCGCCGCGTCCACCATGATCAACAATTCCATCAGATGCTGATTAGTCGGCGGCGAAGTCGGCTGGATAATGAAAACATCCCGGCCGCGAATGTTCTCTTCGATCTTTACGTAGGTCTCTCCGTCAGGGAACGAGCTGATCGTCGCCTGGCCGAGCGGCGTGCCGATGCAATCGCAAATGCGCTGGGCGAGCTCCCGGTTGGCGGAGCCACTGAAGACCTTCATCTCGGGTTGAAGCGCAAACATAATCTCGGAGGGGCGCTAACTTAGGCGCGCAAGGGTCTCATTGGCAATCGCTGATTGGAGCACAAACAACCAAAAAAAAACGGAGGCGACAGGATCACTGTCGCCTCCGCCAAACAATGGAGATAAGAAAAAAGTAAACTGCTTAGGAAGAGATCCGAGCCATCCGGCGGCGGCGCAGGACGTGAGTCGAACCAACCGCAACCAGCAAGCCAACGATCGGGAAGAGCGCGCTCATCTCCGGCACTGGCGTCATGTTGCGGACGAGGGTGAATTCTTCGAAGCCACCGGCGGTGTCGTCGTCAGATTCGCCCATCTTGACATACATATAGATGTACTGGTTGTCACCAACTCCGGCAAACGCGCTGGCCGGGATGTAGATGAAGGCGTCACCCGAACCGCTGCCGTGGTTGCGGCCTGCATCGAAGAGGACCTGATTGTCTCCACCCGCATCCAGGTCGTAACGGAGCGTTCCGAGCTGGGAGATGTTGGTTGTGGTAGCTCCGCCGGTGTTGGAGGAGTAGAACTTCAGGCTATCCAGGCTGATCGTCGACTTGTTACCGCCAGGCTCGTTAAGATCGACCATGAGCTTGAAATAGCTGGTGCCATTGACCGCGACCGCCGTGGATTTCAGGTCCGAAAACTTGAGATCGTGCGTCCAGGGGCCGGCTTTGTCGTCAAACGGTGTGCCACCCGAGGTGTTGTAACCCTGCTCCACGCCAGTGGCCTGGATGCGCAGGAACGGTTGAATAACGCCCGTGCCGGTCGGCTGGGCGTTAGTGAACTGAAAAATAGCTGTGCCGTAGCTGTTGGTGACGGTGCCGCTGTCGTTATGGACGAGGTCGACGATTACCGCCTGCGAAACACTTGCCATTGCCAACATGCCGACGGCGACTAAGGCCGCTGTGAAGTTCCGTTTGATCATTTTGTTTTCTCCTGATTCCCGTTTGTTATTGCGTTTTTTTGAGTCCGTTTCCACAACCAGTGCGGTCCCGGTTATCTGCTATGTTTCCCATATTTGTCATAATTGATTCTCAACGTCAATAACAAATTTTATACCCTTGTTAAGATTTTTTCTCTGTCCCCCGTGCTTCTACGTGATCTCCCAGTGGGAAAGCAAGAAAAAATTATCATTTTGGGCAACAAATTATCGGATTTTCGCGCCCCAGGATTGAGAATGAGGGATGCCCTCGGGCCCAATTTGAGACCGCTCAGAGAGGCGAATTACTGAAATGCCGGAAATTCGAGTGCTAGGGGCGTCTTCCGGACTTATTCCGGTTTCCTTCGAGGAAAGGTTAATACTGGGCTGATTCCTTGCTGAAATCCCCACCCCGTGGAAGGCGACCGGGATATTGCCCTATCGAGTTGCCTTACCTTCCGGCCAGCCTCAACCCGCGAAAGAGGCCCGGAGTATCTCTTTCTTGGCCTCGGCGTCTTCCTGCAGACGCCGGATTTCTATGGTCAGCTGCTTTTGGAGCGATTCGGCTTCTTCCGCGTTCCCGGCGCTCTGGGCCTTTGCGATCTGATCTTTCAGGAAAAGCTCCTTCTCCGCGATCCGGGCCTTGAAGGTGGAATCCACTTCCGCGATCTCCTGCTTCTGCCCATCGGTCAACGCGATAGAGGGCGCCTTTTTCTCAAGGCGTTCCATCGCCAATTCGTACGCCGATTTCATTTTCCCCTCCTGATCCTGATCATAATGATGCGCCTGACTGGATCGCGCAAGGCGAAGGCTGATTGGGTAATGGTACGGTTGAAAATGGAAAATCCCGGCGACACGAATTAAGGGCGTGCCACCGGGACTCTCGCACTAGCGCGAACAAATGTGAGGCGAATGCTGGAACGCTCGCCCTGCCCCCATTCGCGTTCCCAAAGCGGAAGCGGATCGCATGCCAGTTTAATAGATGCCGAGCAGCCGCTTAGCCTTGTCGCAGCTCTCAGGATCGCCCAGGAATTGAAACGCGATTTGCTGCGTGTGTGGCGGCTTTTTCAGAATGATCTTGAACCGGCCAAACTCGTGCCCGTGCAGGCGGTTCCGAATGTCCTCTTGCGTCTGGGCGACCAAAGCTTTTTCGAACGGATGCGGCTCAAACCCCACTTCAATTCTGACCATGCGCCACGTCTAGCAGAGCAATAATTTCTGCCAAGCTCCAAACGTGATCGGAAACGGGCGGTACCACTACCGCTAATTGCGGTTGCCCAATCAAACCCTAAATTGGCGGGATGGCTGCGAAAATCCGTCTCCTCAGTACCGACTTCGACGGCACCCTGGTCGCTCACGGCAGCGATCCGGTGCTGGATCGCGGCTGCATGGAACAGATCGAGAAGCTGCAGGAAACCGGCGTCCTCTGGGCGATCAATACCGGCCGATCCGTCGAACTGCTCGAGTCCGGCCTGACCGATTTCGATTTCCCGGTCCATCCCGATTTTATCCTGACAAGCGAACGCGACATCTTTCGTCCCTCGTCCAACGGCGGGAAAAAATGGGAGCCGTATGGCGACTGGAACGAGCGGGTCGCCCGCGAGCATGCCGAACTGTTTCATTCCGCCAAGTCAGTCCTCGCGGAAGTGGTCGACTTCGTGAACCACAAAACCCGGGCGCGCCTGCTCTATCACACAGCCGGCTTGGAAGGGCTCGTCGCCGAGAGCGAAGAAGAATTGGACCGGGTGGCGAAGTTTATCGATCGAGCGCGGCAGAAACAGCCGAAGTTTCATTACCAGCGGAACACGGTTTACCTGCGCTTTTGCCACGCGGATTACCACAAGGGCACGGCTCTCGCGGAATTGTCACGTTTGCTTGAAATTCCGCGCGAAGAGATCTTCGCCGCGGGAGACCACCATAATGATGTCTCGATGCTCGACGGCCGTTTCGCGCAATATCCCGCCTGTCCCGCAAACGCGATCCCCGAAGTGAAGGCGGCGGTGACCTCGGCCGGCGGTTACGTTGCAACCAAGACCTGCGGCGCTGGTGTGCACGAGGGCCTGTTACACTTTACAGAAATCCTTTAACCGCGGATTACGCGGATCAAACGGATAAGGCCTCAGAAATCCGTGTCATCGGCGTAATCCGCGGTTCAATCTTTCGGAACGTCTCCCAGCTTCAGGCGAGCCTCTTGCGCGAGAATTTCATCGAGCGCCGGCCATTTCACCGCGCTGTCCATTTCCCGGAAGGCATGCAGGTAAACGGCGACGGTTTCGGCGGGATATTTCTCGAGAAGTAGCGTGACCGCGGCCGCGATCTTTTCCTTCGGCGGCGCGGGAGGCAGTTCGTCCACCGTTCCGTCGTCGTCGTGTTTGATTTCCAAGGTGTCGAGGAAATCGCACAGCATCTCTTTCTTGGCGCCAAGCAACCAGGCCTGCAAAAGATGGGCTGCGAGCGCATCGCCGAGCGGACGGCCGAGAGCTGTTTGCATCCATGGGAAACGCTCCCCCGGCGGTTTTCGTTCGATGAAAACGGCTCGGAGATTCCGCTGATTGGCCAGGCCCTGGATGGCCGCTTTGTAGACCGGCTTTTGTTCCGTGTGCAGGAAGGAGAAAATCTGGGCGGCCTGGCCGGGCGACATTCGTTGGAAGATTTCGTGCGATTTCATCGGGTGCCATTCTCGCGCTGTTTGTGCAATCTAGGAAACACGTTCTTAACCGCGGATTTCGCAGATGACGCGGATGGTAGAATCTGATCCGTGAAATCCGCGTAATCCGCGGTTCAATCATTGCTCGCAACCGAAAGAGCGGGTGGCGCGTCCGCTTCGATCTTCCCCGCAAATCGATTCGTCATGTAGGTGAGCAACAGAACCCAGAAGGTGAGCGCGATGCTGAAAAGCGGAAACTGGAGCGCATACGGCAGCGAATAGATGATCGCCATGAGCGGGCCCCAGACCGCCCACGTAGCCAGGAGCGTCGGCACGATCTTGTCCCGATAATGTTTCCAAGTCAGCGCGCGCCGGACCGATTTCCAGGAAAAGCCCTCGTTTTTCCACTCATAAACGAGCACCTCGGCCGGGGCCGCGAAGAACGGATTGTAGCCGAGCTGGTCCACGAGAATTTTCGCCGTCACCACCCCGACGGTGGTTACATCGCCGAACCAGACCGCGTTCAGCCGGTACATCAGGTCCACCAGGATGCCGTCGATTCCCCAGGTGGGAATAGTGAACGCGAGGTTGCGCAGATTTTCCGCGCGCGGCCGGCCTCGTTGAAAAAAGAGGACGACGAAAAGCTCGGGCACGATTGCGCCCGCCAGAATCGCGGCGCTAACGACGAAGACGAGGCCGTGCTGTTCTTTGTATTTCGCCAGACGATCGAGGAGATCCGCGCAGGCCGGACTCAGGTAATACGCGATCAGAACAATCAGCATCGCACCCTGCAGGATGAAGGCGGGAACGGCATTCGCCTTGGCGGCTTCCCAGCCCAGCGCAAGTGAAGTCCGATCTGTTTTCCGCGTCACAATCGCCATCGCCGCAAGCTGGTGCCTGAGCGAAGAGCAGCAAGGAAAAATGCGTGTCATCCCGAGTCGCGCAGACGACGAGGGACCTCTCAGTTGCAATTTGCGTCACGCAAGCTGTGCGCCGGCGCCATTCTGACGGAGCCGTCTTTGGACTTCGCGGAAGCGATTGACCGCTTGAGAGATCCCTCGGCGCGCTTCGCCAGCCTCGGGATGACAATCCGTAGCGAGTCGCCAGACGGTGAGGGACCCCCTAAGAA
>JBAPMH010000227.1:0-5506 GCA_049278515.1 Chthoniobacterales bacterium | reverse complement strand
GTTATTCTGCGAGTTCTGGGACCGACCCTCGCTTCTTTCGGAATCGCCAACCCCTTAAGCGATCCGATCCTGACGGTCTACAACAGTTACGGCACCATTCTGGCCAGCAATAACAACTGGCAGGACGGCGCCAATGCGACCGACATCGAGCAGAATGGACTTGCGCCAGCGAACCCGGCGGAATCGGCCATCGTTCTCCGCCTCCCGGCGGGCGCTTACACCACCCTCGCCTTCGGTGCCAATGGATCGACCGGAGTCGGCCTGGTCGAAGTCTTTAATCTCCAGTAAGCGCACCGGAGCTTGCGGCATTCTGCTAGAGTGGCCGCATGCAACTGGAGCTGGAACTTCAACCGAATCGCCGGCACGCGTTGCTGCTTGCCTCATCGGCAGAAGCAGCCTGGCGGGGGGCGGCGGAAGGCTGGTTCGCGCAGGTCTCCGCAGAAACCTGGAAAAACGAACGCCCGGTTTTGGTAGTCGTTCCTACCCGGGGTCAAATCCAGGCTCTCAAGGGCCGCCTGCTCGAAGCCGGCTTCTCCGCGCTGGGGTTGCAATTCGTCACGCCGCCCTATCTCCGTGCTCTTCTCGCGGCGCAGAGCGGAACTCAGCCGCCCGCGCGTGAGCATCTGCGCTTCCTGCTTGCCCTGGCCGCGGAACAGTTGCTGACCAAGGAACAACTTTCGGCAGCCGAGCGTCTCGCCGCTGTTTCGGTCCGCCGCACGCCGGATCATTTTCTGCGACTGCTCGAGCAGCTCAGTGCCGCCGGATCGGACTTCGAACAAATGGACCTGCCCGCTTTTCGTCCCGTGGTGCGGAAATTCCGTGCCCAACTGAAGGGAATGGAATTTCAAACTTTCCCAGAGGCCGATCGCCTGGCGCTGAGCCACGCGCGGGAATCTGAACCGGTGCTGGGCCAGCTTCTGATCAGCGGATTTCACGGCGGTCATTGGCCGCTCTGGCATTTGCTCAAGGCGGCCGTCCATTCTTCACAACATGCGACCATCATTTTGCAAAATCCGCGTGAGGAAGCTGAAGATCTCGACGCGGCCTGGATCGGTAGCTGGGAAGAGATGCTCGGCGAGGCAAGGCTGGTTGGCGACCCTTCCGAACCGACGAGTCGCAAATGCGAAACGCTGTTTCTCGCCGGTATTGATACCCGTGAGGAAGTCGAAGCAATCACGGCTGCCACGCATCAATTCCTCGCGGATGAAAATTGCCGCCGCCTTGGAATCGTCTTCCCCAGAGCCGGCGCGGTTTCCCGACTCGTGGCCGCCGCGCTCGCCCGACAAGGCATCGCACATTATGACGCGATGGGCCAAATGGCGCCGGGTATTTTCGAGGAGCCGGTATTCAAAAGCTGGCTGGAGCTGCAACGCACCCCACGGCTCGCGGCGCTCCTCCGTTTTTTGACCGCGCTCGAGAGCGATCATCCGCTTTTCGCCAGGACCTCGCGTGAAGCCGTCGCTGACGGTCTGCACAGAGCACTCAGCGCGCTCGCGATTGATGATCTCAAGATCCTGATCGCATCCGCCCGGGGCCGGGAAGGAAAAGGCGAACTGCTTTCCGTCGCGTTGGACGAAATCCGGTTTGTGCCCTTGCACGCGACTTTCGCTGAGTATCTGACCGTCACGCGCGAAGCGTTCGAACGCCTCGGCTGGCAGGAACGCTGGCTTGAGATCGAGCAGCAGGCGAGCTGGGGGACGCAGCTCCGCGCGGAATTTTCCCGCACGATTTATCTGCGCTGGATCGAGGAGATCGCCAACACTTTCACCGTCGCGCGCGATGCCGTCGGGGCGCATCCGTTTGCCCGGGTTCATCTGCTCACACCAGCGCAGGCGGAGGATCAGACGTGGTCGCATCTGATCCTCACCAGTCTCAACGATGGAGTCTGGCCGGCGGCGGCCACCGGCGATTTCCTGCCTGCGCTGCAGATCGAAGCGCTCAATGAAAGTACGCGACAAATTAACCGCACAGCGACGCGTCGCGGCCGGCAGGGAGAGGGCCACGTCACGGTGCGCGAAGGGCGCGCCCTTTTCCTTGGCGCGGCGCAGCAACGACATCTCGTCGGAGCGCAGTTCGCGGGCCTCATCGAAAACACGACACACGGCGTCGCCTTTAGCGCCAGCGTGATTCAGGAAGACGCACCCGAGCGCATTTCAAATCCGAGCGAGTTCCTCAACCACACTTATCACCGGAGCCAGGGACACTCACTTTCCCAGCAGCAAATGCGCGCGCTGCGCACCGCGACTCGCCACTGGCTAGACACCACTCCGCTCGAGCGGGCGCTCGAGGTTGTGGACACACCGGCCATTCGGCAAACCCGCGTCGCCTACGATGCCCGGCGAGTGATCGCGTCTTCGGGCGAGTACGACTTCGCGCTTCGCACCGCGCCGGGCAAGATCGAGCCGCTCAGCGTGAGCGAGGTGGAAGCGATGTTGAAAGCGCCCGCGATCGTCTGGCTGCGCCGTTACCTCGGCGTGGAGGGCGAAGAGGATTCCGCTTACGCCTGGAATGCCACGGTCGGAAAATGGACGCACGATTGGCTGGAGAGCCTGAGTGAGCGGACGGCTGGCTTTGTCGCGTTTCCGAACGACGAAGAAATTGCCAGGCTAATTCGGGCAGCTGCCCAACGCAAACGACTTGAAGTCGAACATCTTTGCCACCAGGCGGGGAGACGATTGCCGGATTGGTGGGAGAGCGGATGGGAAGGGGCACTTTGTGTTGCGCAGACCCTGGGGCGACTTCTTAATACCGCGAAAGATTGGCCATGGATTGCGGCGGAATGGCGACTGGACGCTCAACCCATCGATTTCGGCGCCGAGAATCAGCTTCTCCTCCGAGGCCGCGCCGACCTCTTGTTAGGCAAGACCGCTTCTGCACCCACCTCGCTGCAAGTCCCAGAGCTCTGGATTATCGACTTCAAGACCGGGAATAGAGACGCGCTCAGCAAAGGGCTTAAGGAAGACGATGACCAGCGCGCCGACAAAGTCCGCCGGAAAGTCATCAAAGGGGACGCGCTTCAACTGAGCCTCTACGCGAACGCCGCGAAACAGCTCGGAGCCACCAACGTTCGAGTCAGCTTGCTGTCGCCGAATATCGCGAAAGCCGAGCCCCAGCTCGCCCTCGAGGATTTCCAGCAATGTCGCGACGCCTTCCGCGAACTGGCGCGAATGCAGGCGACAGGGATTTTCGGATTTAAGGGCACGCTGCGAAATGCCTACGCGTTCACCCAGCCTTATCCCATCGCCACGCTCGCTATCGACCCTGAAATCGTGGACGAACGTTGGGAGAAAACGCACGAGGCGCTCGTCGTTGAGAGCGGCTACTTCAGATGACAGAGCCGCAGGATCAATCGGAGCGACTTCGTTTTGCAACCGAGCTCGACCGGAATTTCTCGGTCGTAGCCTCCGCCGGTTCGGGCAAGACGCGCGCCGTGACCGATCGAATCGTGCAGCTCGCGAAGTCGGGCGATGCTGTTAAAACGCTGCCACGTCTGATCGTTCTCACCTTCGCCAATCGCGCCGCGGACGAAATGCAGCAACGCGCCCGCGAAGAAATATTGCGCACGCGGGTTAAGCCGGAAGTTCTCGCCGCCTTCAACCGCGCCTGGTTCGGCACCATCCACGCCTTCTGTTTCAAGTTGCTAAACGAATACGGCCACTACCTCGGTCTGCCCGCGCCGCTCGAGTTGCTCGCGGACGATGAAGATCTCTGGAGCGAGTTCATTCAACAGCAGACGCTCGTCGGCCGCTCGCTCTCAGATAACGACCGCACGAAGCTGCTTCGCCTCGCTTCGCTTCGTCACATTATGGAGCTGGGCCGTCGCGCTGGCTCCGCGTTGCTCAATCCGGATGAACCGGGCGCTTGCCCGGAGATCGACCCTGATGCGCTCAATCGCGCTTTTCTCGCGATCAACAAAAGCGAAACGGTGGCCAACTCGATGGCGCAGCTGGCCGCGTGGACAGACGACTATCGCAACGGCTCCGGGTTTCTGCGGTGGCCGAACTGCTCGACCAGGGCAAAGAAGGTCGATGTTCTCTGGGCGGAAACGTTCGCGCCGCTGCGCCGCTGGGTGAACCAGACCGCGATTTGCGTCGCCGCGGAAGTGCAGCGCGATTACCGCAACTTCCGTCTCGAACGCGGCGTCGTGACCTATGCGGACCAGATCGCACTGGCCGATGAGCTTCTCCAACATCCGGACGCGGCGCGACGCCTTCGCGAGCTCGATCCGATTGTCATCCTCGACGAAGCGCAGGATACCGATCCAGCGCAGTTTTCCGTGCTACTCGAGATTACCCGCCCGCCGAAAGCAACCGGCCGCTGGCTGCAAACGCGGATCGATCCTCCGCGCCCGGGGCGTTTTTGCATGGTCGGCGATTTCCAGCAATCGATTTGGCACGATCGCGCCGATCTCACGCATTACCGGCGCGTGCACGAAGCACTCATTAGGGCAGAAGCTGGCGCGGCGCTGACCTTTTCCGTAACTTTCCGGCTCGACCAACGCCAGATCGATTTCATCAACGGCACCTTCCGCCACATCCTCGATGGTGGCTCCGGCCAGGTTGAATTCGTGGAGCTTCAACCCCGCCCGACTGTTCTCCCGGGCCAGGTCCTTCAAGTTTCGCTTGGCTCGTCACTCCTTGAGGGAATCGAGAAACCGAAGGATCGCCAGATCGCGCGTATCGAAGCGGAGCAACTCGCTGCCTGGCTAAAGAAATGCGGCCCGGAGAAGTTACGGGCCCGGAGCTGGCGGCACGTCGCAATTCTTTGTCCGCGGAAGGATTGGCTGAACACGATGGCCATCGCCCTGCGGCGCGCCGGCCTGCCGATTGAAGTGCAATCCGAGAATGATCTGCGCGCCGATTCGCCGGCGTACGCATGGCTGACCGCGCTTTGCACGATAATGGTCGAGCCGCAGAATCACTACGAGATCGTCGGCGTTTTGCGTGAGGTCTACGGACTATCCGATCACGACCTGGCTATCTTTGCCGAAGGCGTCGGGGCGCGCTTCCAGATCGAGAAGCCGCCGGGTACAGCGGGCGTTATCGGTTCACCGCTATCTGAGCTTGCGGGACTCCGCCAATCGATTCGTGATTTGCCGCTGTTCTCCGCGATCGAGCAACTCATCGCGCACACGGCTTTGCGCGCGCGGCTTGCCGCTCTGCCCGGGGACGATTTCAAAGATCCTCTCGGCGATCTCGACACGCTCCTCACGCACGCGGCGCAGGCGGGAGCGACCGGCGCGCGGCTCGCTGATTTCGCGGAACGCTTGCGCAGCGAAATGGAATATCAGCGCGCCGTGCGGCTGTCCGATGAGGACGCGATCCAGCTGATTACTGCACACAAGGCCAAAGGGCTGGAATGGGATGCGGTCATTGTCCCTTTTCTTGGTCGACAGATCAGAGAGCCGTCGCCGAGTTATCCGTCGCTAATCCGCGTTCCCGGCAGCGACCAAATTCTCGCCGCTCTGCACAAGGAGGACCGCGAAGCGGAAATCACGGATGCTTAC
>JBAPMH010000226.1:0-2087 GCA_049278515.1 Chthoniobacterales bacterium | reverse complement strand
GCACCGCGCGCCGGACGGTTTGGGGCGTGATGCCGTGTTTCTCGTTGTATTCCATCTGCTTCGTCCGCCGATAATCCGAGATCGACATCAGCGCCTGCATACTTTGCGTGACGGTATCGGCAAAGAGGACCACTTCGCCGTTGACGTGACGCGCCGCCCGACCGGCCGTCTGGATGAGTGAAGTCTGGCTCCGCAGAAATCCTTCCTTGTCCGCGTCGAGAATGCAGACGAGCGACACTTCCGGCAGATCGAGCCCTTCCCGGAGCAAGTTGATCCCGACCAGAATGTCGAAGTCGGCGGCGCGCAGCCCGCGCAAGATCTCGACCCGCTCGATCGTGTCGATGTCGCTGTGCAGATAGCGCACCTTCAACCCGACATCGCGCAAATAATCGGAGAGATCCTCTGCCGTGCGTTTAGTCAAAGTGGTAACCAGGACGCGCTCCTGTTTCTCCACCCGTTGCCGGCAAAGATCGATCGTCTCGTCGATCTGGTTTTTCAACGGCTTGAGCGTGATCTTCGGATCGAGAAGTCCCGTCGGCCGGATGATCTGTTCCACCACCAGCGGCATCCCCGGGGTGTGGACATCAAATTCTTCGACCGGTTGATCTGTTCGCGAGAGCTGTAGCTGGGATCGCTGATCCCGGCCTGCTGCCCCCGGAATTCGGCCGCGATCACCGATCCCGGCTACAGCTTCCCCTGCCACCAGAAACGGCACCGGTTCGTCTTCCCCAATCCGCTCTCTCTTGTGCGGAAAGTATCCCTTATTGCCAACCACGCTGTTTTTGATCTCAAACTCAGCCGGAGTCGCGCTCACGTAGGAGATCTGGTTCACCATCCCCATGAATTCCTTGAAGTTCAGCGGCCGGTTATCGAGCGCGCTCGGCAACCGGAATCCGTATTCCACCAGCACCGTTTTTCGGGATCGGTCGCCCTCATACATCCCTCCGATTTGTGGGATGGTGGCGTGCGATTCATCAACCACCAGCAGAAAATCCTTCGGGAAAAAATCCAGCAAGGTGAACGGCTTTGAGCCCGGCATTCGGCCCGACAGATGGCGGGAATAATTTTCGATCCCATTGCAAAAACCCATTTCCTGCAACATCTCGAGATCGTACTCCGTCCGCATTTTCAGCCGTTGGGCCTCGAGGAGTTTGCTCTGCGATTCCAGCTCCACGATGCGGTGATCGAGCTCGTTCCGAATCGACGAGAGCGCCCGATTCAACTTGTCCGCCGGCGTCACGAATTGTTTCGCCGGATAAAAAGTGATTACGCTCAAACCCTCCCGGGAATGGCCAGTCAGCGGATCGAACCGCGTGATCGCGTCAATCTCATCGCCGAAGAATTCGAGCCGGATCGCTTCTTCATCGGCCGTGGCCGGATAAACCTCGACTACGTCGCCGCGCACCCGGAACTTGCCGCGGGAGAAATTCATGTCGTTCCGCTCGTAGAGCATGTCGACGAGCCGTCCGAGCACGGCCTCGCGGCTGATCTGCTGCCCTTTTTTTACGGTCAGCAACATCCGCAGATAATCCTCCGGTGAGGTAACGCCGTAAATGCAGGAGACACTGGCGACAACAATGGTGTCGCGCCGGGAGAGCAGGGCGTTGGTCGCCGAAAGACGGAGCCGCTCGATCTCTTCGTTAATGGACGAATCCTTCTCGATGTAGGTGTCGGAGCGCGGAATGTAGGCCTCCGGCTGGTAGTAATCGAAGTAGCTGACGAAATATTCCACGGCGTTGCGCGGGAAGAACTGTTTGAACTCCGAGTAAAGCTGCGCCGCCAGCGTTTTGTTGTGCGAAATGATCAACGCCGGCCGGTCGAGTTCGCGGATGACGTTGGCCATCGTGAAAGTCTTTCCGGAACCGGTGACGCCCAGGAGAGTTTGGTGGCGGTTCCCCGCTTCGATCGACTTGAGCAGCTTCGCGATCGCCTGGCTCTGGTCGCCCCGCGGCTTGTAGTTGGATTCGAGCTCGAACGCCATCAATCAAAATAGCACATGGTGGATCGAGCGCTCCGCCGCTCGATGAGAGAGTGTGCCGTCGAAGCGGGAAACAGATAACATCGCGCGGCGGAGCGCGCGATCCACC
>JBAPMH010000225.1:0-2121 GCA_049278515.1 Chthoniobacterales bacterium | reverse complement strand
ACGATCATCACCGACGAGGAAACCCGCGAGATAGCGGCAGCTTTGCAGTCCGAAGTTGAAGAGGTGGGAGCGGAGCATGCCGTTTTTGTTCTGGAGGAACACGCGGAGCGGCCCCTGACCGACATGCCGACGGCCGTTCTGCAGGACCTTGCTCAATCGCAGGTCAGTATCTTCTGCGCGCAAACCCAGCGCGGCGAACTGCGTTCCCGCATGCAGATGAGCGATGTGGTGAACAAACACCGGATCCGGCACGGCCATATGGTGAACATCACCCCCCAGATCATGCGCGAAGGAATGCGGGCTGATTTCCAGGCGGTCGATGCCCTCAGCCAGCGGCTCGTGGAACGCGCGCGAAAAGCGAAGCGCATCAAATGCCGGACGCCCGCCGGCACCGATTATGAAGGCGAATTCTCGCCGGAGCTGAAGTGGCTGAAAACCAGCGGCATTATTACGCCCGACAAATGGGGCAATCTGCCGGGCGGCGAAATTTTTACCTCTCCGGCGAACTCACGCGGCACCTTTGTCGTGGACGGTGTCGTCGGGGATTATCTTTGCCAGAAGTACGGCGACATTCAGGAGACGCCGCTCCGGATCGAAGTCGAGAATAACCGAATCCGCGACCTCCAGTGCGCGAACAAGGAGCTCCTGGAAGAATTTCGCGCCTACACCAGCACGGATGAGAACAGCAATCGCGTGGGCGAGTTTGCGGTCGGAACCAACACGGCCTGCACTCATGTGATCGGGAACATTTTGCAGGATGAAAAAATCCCCGGCATTCACATCGCCTTTGGCCATCCGTATGCCGAACACACTGGACAAACCTGGGTTTCAAAGACGCACATTGATTGCGTGGGCCGCGATTTCGACATCTGGTTCGACGACGACAAGGTGATGGAGCGCGGCAAGTTTTTGGTATAGCAGTGGCGGCGGTCGATCACGCTCGCATCTCCCCACGCGGTAGTCGGATTGTTGTTTGGCATTATGGATCCGCAGCTTCGTTCCCAATTCAACGCTGATTTCACCCCGGAAAAGTACGCGGCACTTTTACGTTGCGTGAACGAGACAGAGGAGTGGCCGGCCGATTTTCGGATTTCGGAGACGCCGATTTTCCTGACGCGCGAGTTCACTGATGAAGTAACCCGGGCCGCGAATGGGCTGGTCGATCTGACTCGAACGCCCGAGTTCGCGCGCCATTCCGCGTCCGCGATCCCGGCCGGCCTGGAGGTGCCGAATGAGTCGGCGCATCCAAATTTTCTGGTAGTCGATTTTGGCATTTGCCTGGACGGCGACCGGCTGGTTCCCCGCCTGATCGAGCTCCAGGCTTTTCCCAGCCTTTTCGGGTTCCAACTATTGGCTCTCCATTGTCTGCGGAAGGCGTATCCGGCGATTCCGCGCGATTGGACCTCCTCGTTCGGGGGAATGACGGATGACGCCTACCTGGCGATTATGCGGCGGACGATTATCGGCGAGGCCAAGCCGGAGAACGTCATCCTGCTGGAGATCGAGCCGGACAAGCAAAAGACGCGGGTCGATTTTGCGGCGACGAAGACCCTGCTGGGCATTCGCCCCGTCTGCGTGACCGAGGTGAAAAAGCGGGGCCGGCAACTGTTTTACGAGATGGACGGGCGGGAAGTGCGGATCGAACGGATTTATAACCGGGTCATCTTCGATGAATTGATTCGCCGGCCCGACCTGAATCTTCCGTTTCGTTTTCAGGAGGAACTCGAGGTTGAATGGGTGGGCCACCCGAACTGGTACTTCCGGATCAGCAAGCATTCGCTCCCTTTTCTGAAGACCGAGCACACTTCACCGGCATTTTTCGCCGACTCGTTTCCGGCGGGCGAAACCATCGACGATTATGTTTTGAAGCCGCTCTATTCCTTTGCCGGTCTTGGGGTGGATATGGAACCGACGCCGGAGAAACTGGCCGCGATCGAAAAGCCCCACGAGTGGATTCTGCAAAAGAAGGTTCAGTACGCGGAATTCGTTCCGACGCCCGATGGCCCGAGATCGAAGGCGGAAATCCGGATGATGTTCGTCTGGCCGGAGGGCGATCAGGACCCCACCCTGGTCAACAATCTTGTCCGGATGAGCCAGGGCAAAATGATGGGCGTCGATTTC
>JBAPMH010000224.1:0-10265 GCA_049278515.1 Chthoniobacterales bacterium | reverse complement strand
CCAATCGAACGCGACGCCCGATTTCCGATAATGCGAGACTGCAATTCCGGGCCAGCCATGGAGGACCGCTTCGCGCACCGCCGCGACCGTGCCGGAGTAATGAACATCGGCGCCGAGGTTGGCGCCATGGTTGATGCCGCTCAGAATCCAATTCGCGTCGGGCACCACCTTGAGCAATCCGAGGCGGACACAATCGGCGGGCGTCCCGTGGATCGCGAAGCGCCGCTCGCCTCGCGGTTCAATGCGGACACCATCGTGCCAGGTGACGCGATGGCTGACGCCCGATTGCGCATCGGCCGGCGCGACCACGACCGAATCGCCCAGGGTTCGCGCCGCGTCGACCAGCGCTTCGAGCCCGGCGGCATCAATGCCGTCGTCGTTGGTGATAAGAAACTTCATCCGGGTTTAACTGGTAGCCTCGAATTCCGAAGCACGAAATCCGAAACAATCACCAAATTGCGAATGATTAAATGACCAGCGCGCCGCGGCCTTTCGGATTCTCTTCCGTTCGATTATTGGAATTTGTTTCGAATTTCGTGCTTCGGATTTCGAAATTTGCAGATCAATGGTACCAATGACGCCGCAGCGAATCGACATGCATGCTACCGTGAGTTTATGCGCTCCGACGACGTTTCTTCGATCGATGCGATTATCCGCGCGGCCTACGATGTTATTTCGGGGCCGGTGGGCAAACCGCGCGATTGGGAGCGCGAGCGTTCTTTGTTCTGGCCCGGCGCGCGCTTGATCCCCACGGCAACCGTTCCCGGGCGGAACGATGTCGACCTGGCGCCGCTTATCCTGGATGTCGACGGCTACATCGCGAGGGTCGAGCCGATCTTCATGAAGGCTGGGTTTTACGAAACGGAAGTAGCGCGCCGGACGGAGCAGTTCGGCCAGATCGCGCACGTCTGGAGCACCTATGAGTCGCGCCACCGAAAAGACGATCCCGAGCCGTTCATGCGCGGAATCAACAGCTTTCAGTTATTCCACGGCGGCACCCGGTGGTGGATCGTGAACATTTACTGGCAACACGAGAACGCCGCGAACCCGATCCCGGAAAAGTATCTCTGACCCAAAGTCCGGCTCCGGGTTTGAATTCCTGACTGGCGCGGCCTGCCTCGAGGCTAATCCCGAGGCAGGCTCGCGGTGGAGATCGTCTTAGTTTGACACTGATACCGTCACGGGATTCGAAGTCGTGGTATTACCAGCCGCGTCACGCGCGATCGCCCTCAGGGTGTAATCCCCGTTTCTCAGGAAAGTAGTATCCCAATCAATCGAGAAGGGAGCGGATACGTCCTCCTGATCAAGCTCGTTACCGTCGAGAGTGAATTGAACGCCGGATACGCCGGTGTTATCGGACGCGTTGGCCGAGACGGTTACGGTTCCTGATACTTTCTTGCCGTCTTCAGGCTCGGTGATCGAGACCGTGGGCGGCGAATTATCTACCGTCACCGCGACGCCAGCCGACGTCGTGTGATTGCCGTACGGATCGTATACCACCAGCGTCAGCACGTGACTTCCATTCAACGACTGAGACGTGTTCCAATACGCTGAGACATTGGGGTCCGCTTCGTCCGGGCCATCCCCTCCGCTGGGGGGCAGGTTCCCGCCGTCGAGTTTGAATTGAGCGCTGGCTACACGGTGGTTGTCGAAAGCCGTGCCCAGGAGTGTAATGGCTCCCCGGAGGTGTGCGCCATTGGTAGGGAAATTTACGGTTGCCGTGGGTGGGACGCGGTCCAGATCGAGAACGTAGACTCCGCGCCCATAGGCGGATGCGGCGAGCTGATGGCTGTGCTCATTGAAGGAGAGGTTCGGGAAGGCCATACCTGCCGGCAGGTTGGCGTTCATGTTGCTCCATACGGTATTGATGCGCGCGAAGACGCCGCGATGGGAGGATACAAAGATCTTGTCGGGGTCGGCTGGGTGGAATGCAATACCCCGATAGATGAAGTCGGTGCCCGGGTCATCAATCTCCCAGGCAATCTTTGTTGGGTTGCTGGTCTTGTAAACGTGCGAGTTGCTTGCAAGGTAAACCGTTTCCGGCTCATCGGGGTGGACGGCGATCGCGTTGATAATTGTCCCTGCCGGGAGACCGCCGGCCATACCTGTTCCCGTGATCTCGACCCAGTCGGCGTCGTTACCGTCGTTGGCATTGGACGTCATGAAAACATGCCTGTTATCGCGGGTGACGGCGTAAATGTACTGCGAGTTGCTAGGCGCCTCATAAACAGCATTGACGATCGCCTCGGGATCAATGCCGCAATTGGAGGAGGGTAGCGGGCTAGGGCAGGGTGAGCCGCCGATGCGCGTCCAGTTGTTGCCGGAATTAGTACTACGATAAACGTTTTGAAAGGCCATGATTACGCGGTCCGAATTAGTGGCAAGCTTGAACTTTACAGACATAGTAGGCCAAATTCCCGTATACTCACCTATTCCTCCAGGTGGCGTAATACTAGAGGGGGTGCCATTAATTATTCGACAGGGGAAGCCATTGCCCGAGGTGATTAAACGAGGGCAACAGCCTGTGTACGTGACTGCGTATATTTTTTCGGTGTTATTCTCGAATTCGATAAACGGTATCCAACCATCGCCGCCCAGGAGGTTACCGCCATACTCATACCCCCATGGCGAGGGTGCTGGCCTGGAGATCTGGTTGCCGTTGTCTTGGGTACCGATTAAAATGCGGTCGTCTCTGCTTATGCCAACTCCCTGCGTGAGTATCCCTTCAAGGGTCTGGTTCTTCTGGTCCCAGGTGATGGCTTCGGGTTCTTTGTCAGCATCGGAGCGGTAAATCCCGCCGTCGGTGCCCAGGTACTGCCTATTTTCGTCCGATGGGCAAAAGGCGAGGGAATGATTGTCGACGTGGACTGCAAACTCAGGACTGAGCCAGTTAGCACCCCCATCCAAGGAATACCGCATGAACCCATACCCGCCTACGTAGATCCGGTTGGGATGGGCCGGGTCGACACCAAAACAAAAAACGTTACCGGGCGTGGAACCTATGTTGGTCCAAGTCGAATAGGATCCACTGCTCGATTTATCGATCTTGGTGTCATTACCGTCTACGTAAGCCAGGTAAAGCGTAGCCCCAGGAACCCTCACATAGGGGGCGAAAGCCAGGAGGCGTGGTTCACCCGAGGTGGAGAGCTGACGAATCGTGGTCCAACTGCTGCCCCCACCCCACGCGTCTCTCATGTATACGCCGTCGGGCGCAGTAATGAATACCTCGGAGGGGTCATCCGGGTTGAGGGCGATGTCATTAAAGCAGAAGGGCTCGCCTCCGGCTCCCGCTACGCTCCTAAAGCTCGTCCAACTCGAGCCACTATTGGTGGATCGCCAGAAACTGTTGTAGTTCGTGACTGTCTGGTTCACTACCTCGCGGTGAATGACGCTCGCGTACACTGTCGTCGTAGTGGTTGAGCCTGCCGTATTCGGATCGACGACGAGCTTCACGACGGCTTTGCCGGTAAAGGGCGACGAAACGACGGGCCCACTGATAAGGGACCAGGTCAGTCCCGCATCCTCCGATCGATAGATGCCTACGCCAAAAGCCTGGGCGGTGCCTGTCCCGATGTAAACGATGTCGGGGTTGGCCGGGTCAATGGCGATGGATCTGATGGACTGGGAAAGGAGGCTATTGGAGAGAATCGTCCAATGTTGTCCTCCATCCGTGGTTTTTGCGAGCCCGCCCTCGCTTCCTACATAAACCGTGTCGGCATCGCCCGGATGGACGGCAATCGCGTCAATTCGCACACTAGACGGACTGCCCGAGAAACTCAGCGGCGGGGGAACGGGATACGTCCAATCTTGATCAGGTACCTCGATGCCTGACACGCCCTTGTGGCCACCCAAAAGAGGGCTTGGGGGCAACGCCTGCGCGGTGGCCAGGGAGGCGGCGAAGTCGGCGTAAGACACAGTTCCGGGACCGGGGCCGTGGAATCGGTTCAAATATTCCTTACGCCTTTGAATCTCCGCAGGATCGTCATCGTCACCATGTTGAGTGGCTAAGTCGATGGTTTGCGGCAGGGTAAAAACGGCCGCAATGCGTTTCGTCTGATTAACGTCGGCGCGACGCGACTTTGCGATCGCGGCGTAGCCAAGGGTCAGCAAAACAGCCGCGAGGATTGATGAGAGGACGGGAATCCAGATAGGACGAGTCCGAAGGAGCTTTTTCATAGGTCTAGGGATGTTGGGGTTTGGGTTGGTGTGGTGTGGTTGGGGCTCGTTCGGACTGGCTGGGGTGTGAGGAGGCCCGCATTTCGCGAGTTGGCGCGATTCTGAGAATCGCGAGCGCAACTGTCAATCGCCGCAACCTTACATTTACGTCATGTGGCCCAAGAAGGTCGGCTCAATCGAGAATCGCCGATTTCAAGCGCGCGGCTTCGTTGCCGAAAGGAAATTCTAACAGCGCGCGAACTAGGGGTTCGATGTGCGCGGGTGGGCCGCTTCGTGAAGAGCCGCGTAGAGCTGGTCCAAACGCACCGGCTTAAGCAGGATGGCGAGCGCGCCGGAATCACCGATTTCCTTGGGGCTGCCGGAAACAAGAATGACGCGCGCAGCCGGATATTTCGCCACGATGTTGCGGCAGGCGGTGGCGCCGTTGAGTTTCGGCATCTGGTAGTCCATCAGGACCACGTCGGGGTGATGCCGGCCAAAAGCCTGGATCGCTTCCAACCCGGAGCCGACCACTTCCACCACCTCGTGGTGACAATGGCGAACCAGTTCGGCCAGGGACGTGCCTACGCTTTTCTGGTCGTCAGCGATCAAGACGCGCATCGGCGGAAGATGGCAGAATTTCGCGTGCCAGCCGAGTCATTTTCCTGGCGCTTGCTGAGTCTGCCATTTCTGTTCATCGTCGCGGGAGCCGCGGCGATTGTGAAATGAAGAGCAAGGGCACGAGCAAGAGCACGAGAAAGATGAAGACGCGGTATGACGTGGTCATCCTCGGGGCGGGTCACAATGGGATGGTCGCGGCGGCGTATCTCGGTCGCGCGGGGCTGAGCGTGTTGCTTCTGGAAAAGAACGATTACATCGGCGGAGCGACCACTTCGCAGAAGGTTTTTCCTGATTATGACGCGTGGTTGTCGCGCTACTCGTATCTGGTCAGTCTGTTCCCAGAGAAGATCATTTGCGATCTCGGGTTGAACCTGGAGCTCCGGCGTCGCGCGACCGGGTCGTTCACCCCGTACGTGAAAGAGGGCCGTCACGATGGGTTGCTTTTGAGCAACGTCTCGGAAGAAACGAGCGCGCAGTCGATGTTCGAGCTGACCGGAAACCGGGCCGAGCACGAGGGGATGAAACGGTTTTATGGGCTGGCGCGAAATTTCGCCGAGCATTCCTGGGACTCGATGCTTGAACCGCTGGTGTCGAAAGCGAAATTCAAGCGGCGGTTCGATAAGGACGAACTTTCCCGAGAGGCGTGGCGCAGTCTTGCGGAAGAGCCGCTCGGGCGCGCGATTGAGCGGTATCTGCAAAACGATCTGGTTCGCGGCCTCGTTTTCACGGATGCGAAGATCGGCGTCTTCAGCCATCCGGATGATGAGACGCTCCTTCAGAATCGCTGTTTTCTTTACCACCTTATCGGGAACAAAACCGGGGAGTGGAGGGTGCCGGTGGGCGGAATGGGAGCAGTGGCTCGCGAGCTGGAACAAGCTGCCCGCAAAGGAGGCGCGGAATTCTTGACGAACGTCGATCTTCGCCTCGTGAATGGGAGCGGCGAAAGCCGCAGTGTCGAATTCGAAGCGGACGGAAAACGGAGGACGGTAGACGCGCGTTTTCTCCTCGTGAATTTCGGCCGCAACGTTCTGGCGAAGTATCTGGGCGGACCGTATCAACCGGACCCGACGGATGAGGGTTCGGTCTTCAAGATCAACATGCTGCTCCGCCGTCTTCCAAAGCTAAAGGCGGCGCGTTCCTCTTCCGTCGAAGCATTTTGCGGCACGTTTCACAGTTCGGAAGGCTACGCTGAGATGAAGACGAGCTACGAGCAGGCGGCGCAAGGGCGGTTGCCGGATAAGTTGCCCTGCGAAGTCTATTGCCACACCCTGACAGACGACAGCATTCTGGCGCCGGAATTGCGCCGGCAAGGTTTCCAGACCATGACGCTTTTCGGGATCGATACGCCCTGGCGTTTGTTCGAGAAGAAGAACGAGGAAACGCGGCGTGAGGCCGAGCGGAAATTTCTCGAAAGCATGAAACAATGGCTCGAGGAGCCGCTGGAAGATTGCCTCGCGCGGGCGGCGGACGGAAGTCCGTGCATCGAAAGCAAAAGCCCGGTCGATATTGAAGAGTCGTTAGGCATGTTTCGGGGAAATATTTTCCAGGATGCTCCGACCTTTCCGTTTGCCGAAACCGCGGAACAGGCCGGCACCTGGGGTGTTGAGACGGAGTTCGAGAATGTCTTTCTCTGCGGATCGAGCGCGCATCGGGGCGGCGCCGTCAGCGGAATTCCCGGGCACAATGCCGCGATGAAAGTTTTCGAAGTCGTCCGGAGCGAAACGGGCCTCTTGAAATAGTCTTTCGCCTCCCCAGAAATGCGCTAAAAAACAGACATCATGTACAAATTCCTTTCGCTCCGCCGGATCGCTGAACCTCTTCTTGCCGCGATCCTCTGTTGTGCCGCCGCGATTCCGGCGGCTGTCGCGCAAAAATCTTCGCCGGACCAGAAGCCTGATGTATCGGACAAGGCTTTGATTACCAAACAGACACCGGCGGCCAGGAAGAGCTCATCGCCCCAGCCCGCGGGAGCCGGTGCGGTGAAGCAATACACGATCGAGCAGTTCATGGCGACGACGCGGCTCGGTGGGGCTTCGTTTTCGTCGGATGAAAAGTCGATCCTGTTTCACAGCAATAAGAGCGGAATTTTCAATGTCTATTCGATGCCGGTCTCGGGGGGCGAACCGAAGCAGCTCACGAATTCAACAAAGGAAAGCACGTTCGCGGTTTCATATTTCCCAGCCGACGCGCGCTTCCTTTATCGCTACGACAAAGGCGGCAACGAGAACGAGCACCTTTATCTGCGGGAACTCGACGGAGCCGAGCGAGACCTGACCCCGGGCGACAAAACCAAAGCGCAATTCCACGGTTGGAGCCGCGACCGGAAGTCGTTCTTTTTTTCCACGAACGCGCGCGATCCGAAATACTTCGACATCTTCGAAATGAGCGTCGCGGATCTGAAGCCGACGCTGATCTATAAGGACGAGATCGGCTTTATCCTCGGCGATATCTCGAACGACAAGAAGTTTATCGCCTTCGGCAAACCGGGAAATTCTACCGCGGACTCAGACGTTTATCTTTTCAATACGGAGACAAAAGAGATGAAGAACGTCACGGCGCACACGGGCGACGTGGATAACGTTCCGGAGACGTTCGATCCCTCGTCGAAGATCCTCTATTACCTTTCGGACGAGGGGAGCGAATTCAAAGGCATCGTCCGCTATGACCTGACAAGCGGAGAAAAGTCGGTCGTCGGAAAATCGAATTGGGACGTTGCTTTCGTTTCGTTTTCGCGCACTGGCAAATATCGCGTGGTCGGCATGAATGAAGACGCGCGAACGAAGGTGACGGTCTATGAAGGCGTGACGGATAAGGTAGTTCCGCTGCCGCCGCTGCCGGAAGGCGACATTAACAACGTGCGGTTTTCCGACAGCGAAACCAAGCTGGCCTTTTATCATGACGGAGCCCGGTCGCCGGCCAACCTATACGTATATGATTTCGTCACAAAGAAACCGCTTAAGTTGACGGAAAGCCTGAACCCGGAGATCAATGCGGCCGATCTCGTGGATTCACGCGTGGTGCGCTACAAATCCTTTGATGGGACGGAGATCCCCGCGATCCTTTATCAACCGCATGGCGCCACCGCGGAGGCGAAGGCCGCAGCGATCGTGCGGGTTCATGGCGGCCCTGGGGGACAGGCGCGAATGCCGTACAGCGCCGGCGTCCAGTACCTCGTCAACCACGGCTATGTCGTGCTCGACGTGAACAACCGTGGCTCGAGCGGTTACGGCAAGACGTTCTTCAAAGCGGACGATCGCAAGCACGGCCGCGAACCGCTCTGGGATTGTGTCGAGGCGAAGAAATATCTGCAAACGCTCGATTACGTCGATGGAAAAAAGATCGGCATCATGGGCGGATCGTACGGCGGTTACATGGTGCTCGCGGCCCTGGCGTTCAAGCCGGAGGAATTCAATGCGGGCGTCGACGTCTTCGGCGTTTCAAATTGGGTCCGGACGCTGGAACAAATCCCGCCATACTGGGAAGCGGAAAGAAAATCGCTCTACGCGGAAATCGGCGATCCAACCACGCAGGCCGACATGCTCCGCGAGATTTCGCCGCTCTTTCATGCGGACAAGATTACGAAGCCGCTTCTCGTTCTGCAGGGGGCAAACGATCCGCGGGTGCTCAAAAAGGAGTCGGATGAGATCGTCGATGCGATCAAGAAGAAGGGCGGAGTGGTCGAATATGTGATCTTCGATAACGAAGGCCACGGGTTCACGAAGAAGGCGAACGAGATTCGAGGCAACAAGGCGACTCTCGATTTTCTCGACAAATATTTGAAGGGCAGTACGCCCCCCGCGACGAACTAGACGCGGCTTGAGCGATGCGGCTCTGGACGATTCATCCGCGCTATCTCGACGCGAAAGGATTGGTGGCGGCCTGGCGCGAAGGATTGCTGGCGCAAAAAGTCCTGCGCGGCGAAACGCAGGGCTACACGCGCCATCCTCAGCTGACGCGGTTTCAGGCCCAGCGGCGGCCAGTGGAAGTTATCGCGGCGTACCTGTTCGCCCTGGCGGCGGAGGCGAGCCGGCGCGGTTATACGTTCGATTCAACCAAGATTTCGACGCCGCGGTTTGCCGGAACGCTCGCCGCAACCCGCGGCCAATTGCTTTTCGAATGGGAACATCTGAAAAAGAAACTGCGCGACCGGCGCCCGGCGTTGTACCGCGAATTCAAGTCGCTCGCCTGCCCTCAGCCGCATCCGCTTTTTCGGATTGTTCGCGGTGGGGTCCGGGATTGGGAGAAGACCGAAACCGCGAAACCCAGGAAGCAATCCGCCGCCCGTTAGCGCAGCTCCACTTCGATCGGCAGAAGATGATTAATCATATAGGTGCCGCGATCGTTGCTCCGATCCGCCGGTTGACCTGTCCCGCGCGCATCCGTGGCGCGGGCGAACAGAACGCGACGGCCAGGCTCCTTCGGCGTGTGCCACTCATATTCCCAGAGGCGCCACGCATTCTTCACCGGTTCGCCGAGTAACTTCGCCGCCACCCAGGTACCGCCAGAGTCCAAACTTAGCTCCACGCGTTCGATCAGGGTTTCGCCGACCCAGGCAGCGCCGTGAACGCGGTAGTCGGAATCAACCGGAACAATTTCGCCGGGTTCCGGACGCGAGATTTCGGCTTTGAGCTGGAGCTCTGCGAGCGGTGCGAGGGAGGGCAGATCCCCGTGCCGCTTCCAAAAGGTGTAATCGATGGATTGATAATAACCGGCAAAAGGCTGGCTCGTCACGATGAGGCGGCGGAGCCACTTAACCGAGGCCATCGCATACCAGCCGGGAACGATGGCGCGCAACGGAAAGCCATGAGATGCGGAAAGTTTTTCGCCATTCATGGTGTGAGCGAGGAGGACGTCATCAAGCGCCTTGCCCAACGGGAGGCTGCGGGAGAAAGAGATTTTGCCGCCGGGCCGGGGAGGGTTTGCGATCTCTCCTTCGTCCGCGCCGTCGAGGATTACCTCAATGGCGGCGGCTTTGACTTTGGCCCGTGCGAGCAGAGCGGAGAGGGGCACGCCGGTCCAGGAAGCGTTGCCCACCGCCCCAAGGCCCCACTGCACTCCCTTCACCTTCTGCTCGAGAAAGGAGCGATTGTTGCCGGCGCATTCAAGCGTCGCCGCGATCGTGCGCGACTCCATGGAGAGGAGCTCGTCGTAGCCAAGCTCGAAGGGCTGTTCGACTTCGCCTTCGATTCTCAAACGCCAATCGGCTGCAGAGATTTCCGGTACCGGAAAGTGACAACGAACGTAGAACGATTCGTTAGGCGTGATGAAACCGTCCAGGCTCGAGAACGGCATCTCGAGATTGAGCGGTTCCGCTTCGCGAACGATCAGGCCAGATTCAGAAGGAGAATTCCTAATCGCGGACTTCATAAAAGAATTCCCGATCCTTCCCAATGTCGGGCGTCGTTGACTGTCCATCACCCGCCCGATACGTTGGATGCAGGTGAAGCGGAAATTTCACGTCACATTGCTGGCACATGACGAAGGGGTGT
>JBAPMH010000223.1:0-4291 GCA_049278515.1 Chthoniobacterales bacterium | reverse complement strand
GAGTTACACTTTGTCTATTACTCTCGTATCGACAGAGTGCGTAGGGGATCTGCGGCTCTAAGAAGTTGCAGCGACTGAGTCGAAAGCGCGTCGAGGGTTTGGCTGGCACGCGCCAACTCATGCGGGTCTCGTGCGGGCAGTCAACGCCATGTCCAACGGATCGGCCAGTTTACTTCCGTGACAGGCAGGCGCTTTGCACAAGCTCCACTACATCGGCGCCTCTACATTGGCAGACACTACAACGGCGAAGCTTTCCGCGGTTTCAACAGCGCGACCAGCGAAGCAAGCACCAGCAACGCGCCGAAGGTACATACAATTGCCGCGCCGGAGGGGAAATCGCCCCAATACGAGAGGAACAGGCCGGCGATGCCACCGACGAGCGAGATTCCCCAGCCGACGAGAAGGCGGGCCGGATTCGACCGCACGACGGTGACCGCGCAAACCGCGGGCACGATCAAATAGCTGAACACGAGCAGAACGCCGGCGACGCGGACGAAGATCGTCACCACGATGCCGAAGGTCGCGTAAAAGAAAAAATCCCACCAGCGCACCCGCCAGCCGCGCCGGTAGGCTTCGTCGCGCTGGAACGAGACCAGCAAAAAGTTTTTCCGAAAAATGAAATGAACCGCGCCGACGGCGACGAAAACGGCCAGGCATTTCCAGACCTCCGTCGCGCTCACGACAGTGATGTCGCCTACGAGCATATTGCGGATTTCTTCGTTGCCATGGGCGGACCGGCTGAGCAGGAGGACAGCGCCCGCCGCGGCCACGACGTAGGTGATGCCAATGATCGCTTCCTGGGAAACCTGGCTGGACCGTTTCCCGGTAATCGCAAAGAGAGCGGCTACCAGGAGGGTTACGCCAACCCCCATGCCGTAGGAGAGCATGCTTTCCGGCTCGTAACCGAGAAGAACACCGACGCAGATTCCGAGGGACGCCATCTGGGCCATGGCGATGTCGATAAAGATGATGCCGCGCTGGACGACGTGGAGGCCAAGATAGACGAGGAGCCAGGGCAAAAGGACGCAGGCCGCGATCGGCCAGAACATTATTTCAAACATGGTTTTTGAAGATGTGAATGGTGATCAGTGATCGGTGAATGGCGCATTAGTTCGGGGCTTCTATTCACTAGTCACCAGTCACTATTCACTTAAGTGCCGCCGAAAGATTGGCGACGAGTTTGTCGATGAGCTTTACATACGAATCTGTCCCCGGCAGCCCGCCGGGGTATTGGGCGAAATCCACCACCTTCGCGCCGGTCGCGCTCGCCACTCTCTCGGCGATTTTCCGGTCGTGAAAGGGCTCGATGATGATCGCTTTTATTTTTTGCGCCTTCATTGTTTCGATGACCTCGGCGAGGTGAGACGGCGATGGCGGAATGCCGGGCTTCGGTTCGAGGAAGGTGTCGATGTTCACGCCGAACCGGTGGGCGAAGTAGGGCCAGGAATCGTGATAGGCGACGACGTTCTGTCCTTTGAATGGCAGCATGGCGGCGCCCCATTCCTGGAGTTTGGCGTTGATGGTCGCTTCGAACTTTTTGAAGTTCGCATCGTAAATGAGTGTGTTCTTTTCGTCCACGGCCGTGAATGCGCGCGCGATGTGCGCCGCGACAGCTTTCGCTATGATCGGATCCGACATGAAATGCGGATTACCGAGGGCGTGAACATCACCCGCGGCGCGCGTGACGTTCCCCGGCACGTTCATCAAACGGACGCCTTGTGAAGCCTGGACGCGGCCGGGCTGGCCCACATCGATCTTCGAGTTGCGCGCGTTTTGGAGCAGCGGCGGCAGCCAGCCGATCTCCAGCTCGGCGCCGCCGTCGATCAGGACATCGGCGTCGCGTAGTTGGACGACGAAGCTGGGACGGGCATCGACGAAATGCGAATCTTCCGTCGGTTTCGCCAGGACGCTCACCTCGACCTTATCGGCGCCAACTTCTCGAGCGAGCGAAGCCAAATCGGGCAGGGTGGCGACGACTTTCAGTTTGGCGTGAGCGGACAGAGCCGCGGCGACTAGGAAGCAAGCTGTGAGAATAATTCGTTTCATATGGTTAGCGGTCGTTTTGATATGTCATTCCGAGCGAAGTCGAGGAACCCCGTGGCGAAACGTGCCGGTAACTCTGCGGGATCCCTCGACTGCGCTCGGGATGACGGTGTTTTTTCAAAATTTGTGAGCGCCGTGGGCGCCGAGGATGAACTCGAACTGGAGGAAGAGGGAGTCGACGTCGCGAGTAGCGAGAAAGGCGTTCTCTTCCAGGAAATCGTGGTTGTATTGGAGACGGATTTTCGAAAACTCGGTCGGATACCAGGTCAGATCCGCGGAAATCCGGGAGCGCGATTGGCGCGTTTCGTCATCGGTAAACGCCGATTCCTGCATGTGCAGGTAGTCGCCGCGGACGCCGGCGACCCAGCCTTTCTTGAATCCCCAAAGAACCTGCGAATAGAAACCCCAGTCGCGGAACGTTTCCTCGACCGGGAAAGAATCCTCGAGGCCGCGGCCCGCTTCGAAACGGCGATACAACGCTTCGGTCTGCCATTTCACAAAGGGGAAACCACCTTCCGCATGCGAGCTCTTCCATTTGTAAAGAAGATCGGCGCCATAGATCTGGGTATGAGTGTCGGAGCCCGTGTCGTTCATCCCGAACGCGCCGGATGCTCCGAGTAATACCGTCTGGGTGTCGCTCGGGTTAAACGAAGTCTCGAACCGCGGCACGTAGAGCATGTCGTGGAGCGCGCTCGCGTCGCGATCGATCGTCCAGCGGCCGAAGAACAATCCGTCCTCGCCGGGATTCCGGAACGAATAGGCGGTTCCGCCCCGCCCGTTCTGGACGGCAAAGAGTAGCTGCGAATACCAGGGCGTGGGGAGGGTCCACGAGATCTGCGCGCCCACCCCGCGCAATCCGTCGGGTCCGAGCAAACGCCCGTTGACCAGCGGCGAGTCGGCGAATTCCCAGGTGTGGGGATGGGTGGAATTAATCCGGCCGAACGGATCGAAGAATTGTCCGGCTTTAATCTGCAAGCTGTAGGGCAGGCTCGACGTCTGGAGAAATGCTTCCTCGAGCTCGATTTCGGTCTCGTTGTTGTTGTCCAGCTTCAGGACAATGTTCGCGAACCCCTGGAAGTACGGATCGACCGCGCCGTCGAGTGCGATCTCGGCGTTGCGGGCATTGAAGCCGCGCTGCTGCGGATCGTGATCGCCCACTTCGATCCGGTCCAGGTGCCGCTCGCTCGATGCGGCCAGGGCGAAGACCGAATCGAACGAAATGTTCATGTAGTTTTTGTTATTGCCGCCGCCCAGGATTGAGATGGGTTGAGTTAACGATGAGCTCGTGTCGGAGGTCGACACGGAGGCTGGCGTGTTGGTCACGGAGTCATCGGACGTTGGGAACGTCGTTGTTCCGTTGGCGTTGACCTGCGGCGCGGACGCTACCACCGCCGAATCAGTGGTAGGAAACAGCGGCGGCGAACTCGACGATGGCGAGGGTGCGGGTGAACCGGAAGTTTCCGCGATTTGTTTCTCCGGATTCTCCGGGAGCGCGGGCTGATCGGGATTCGGCTTGTCGGCGGCCGGCTGGGTTTTCACCTGCTGCTGCAACGTCTGCACGAGCTCCCTGAGCGAACGCACTTCATCACGAAGCGCTTCTACTTCCGCGCTCGTCGCCGGGGACGAGGCGCCTGGCGAAGCTTCCGACGTTTGGGCAAAAATCCGCGTCGCCGCGCCGAGGGCGAGCGCCACACAGATAAGAATTTTCATTTGGTTTTCCTGACTCGATCGGGCAATAGGCCCGAAATTTATGAACCGACTACTGGCGTTCGGCGCACATTGGTTCGGCAGCCCGCGGAACGCGCGACAAGGCTGGCGCCCCGCCGAAGCGGGGATAGACCAATGGTCAGGAAATGACCGGGGGCGCGTGTTCGAGCAGCGAAAACTCGAGATGCGCCGTGACTAAACGAAAGCTGTGGGAAATGTGGGCAACGGCCTGGGGCGGGGCCGGCGGAGCGAGCGAGATTGTCGCGACCGGCGTGTGCTGGCAGTTGCCGGAAGCGAGCAGGGTGACCGCGCATTCATGATTCGGCGAGCCAGTCGTGGAGTGGATCTGCTCGTGCAGCTGCGGAACGGCCGAGAGAGTCAGAGCGAAAAGGAGCGCGCCAAGGCAGCCGGCGACGACAATCGTCCGAATTGCGATCGCTTTGCCGTGGACGAGACGCAGTTCCATTGGGCGGGAATCTGATTCCGTAAGGTCAACATCGCAAGCACGATCTGTGTCGGTTCGCTCCGAAGCGGGCGCGCC
>JBAPMH010000222.1:0-13366 GCA_049278515.1 Chthoniobacterales bacterium | reverse complement strand
CCGCGATTGAGGATCCTTCACCGCTTCCCCAAGGGCGGCGTGCGCGTCCGCTTTGGTAATGACAGCAACGAGATCGATTCGTTTCTCTTCGCCGGCCAAAAGAGGGACGAACGCGCAGACCATTGCTGTCATGGCCGCTGCCGCGCTGAGACGTCGCATGGCCTTACCCGCCCGCGGAACCTTCGCCGCCGGGTTCCGTCATCGCGACTGGATCGAGCGCGCGCTCGAGTTCTTCCGGCGGAAGCACCTTCTGCTCGAGACAAATCTCGCGGACGGTCCGTCCGGTTTTCGCGCTCTCCTTTGCGATCTCAGCGGCGCGATCATAACCAATCTTTGGCGCCAGGCTCGTCACCATCGCCATGGAAAGCTCGACGAGCTCGCGGCAGCGCTCTTCGTTGGCTTCAATGCCGACGACACATTTCTCGCAGAAGGCATCGCACGCGTTGCCGAGAAGCCGAATGCTCTCCAGAAGATCGTGCGCCATCACCGGCATCATCACATTGAGCTCGAAATTTCCGTTGGCGCCGGCCCAGGTCACCGCGCTGTCGTTCCCGATCACCTGCGCGCAAACCATCATGAGCGATTCGCAGAGGACCGGGTTGACTTTGCCGGGCATGATCGAGCTCCCCGGCTGGGTGGCGGGCAATCGAATCTCGCCGATGCCACAACGGGGTCCGCTCCCCAGCCATCGAATGTCGTTCGCGATTTTGAACAGGCTGACGGCGATCGTTTTCAGGTGCCCGCTGGTTTCCACGACCGCGTCCTTGGCCCCCTGCGCTTCGAAATGGTTTTCGGCCTCGCGAAATTTGATTCCGGTGCGCTGTTCGAGATGCCGCATCACTTTGCCGGGAAACTCGAGGTGCCGGTTTAGCCCCGTGCCGACCGCGGTGCCGCCAAGCGGCAGCTCCGCGAGTACTGAAACCGCTCGCTCCACCCGTTGGCGCGCGTAGAAAATCTGGCGCGCATATCCGCCGAATTCCTGGCCGAGCCGAACCGGGGTCGCATCCATCAAATGGGTCCGGCCGATTTTGATGATGTCATGGAATTCCTTAGCCTTGGCTTCGAGAGCAGCCCCGAGTTTCTCGAGAGCGGGCACCAGACAATTCTGAAGCTGCTCCGCCGCGCTGATGTGAATGGCGGAGGGAATCACATCGTTGCTCGACTGGCCCATGTTGACGTGATCGTTCGGGTGGACCGGATCTTTCGCGCCGATCTGTTTCCCGGCGAGCTGGCAGGAGCGGTTCGAGATTACTTCATTGGCATTGGTGTTCGTGCTCGTGCCCGAACCGGTCTGGAAAATATCGAGCGGGAAATGCTCGTCGAGTTTTCCTTCCACCACCTCTTCCGCCGCCTGCACGATGAAAGCGGTCCGATGGGAGTCGAGCAGACCGAGGTCGGCGTTGGCCTGGGCGGCGGCCCATTTGACCAGACCGAGGGCGCGAATGAAGGGCCGCGCGAATCGAGAACCGCTGATCGGAAAGTTCAGGACCGCGCGCTGCGTGGAAGCGCCGTAAAGAGCGGACTCCGGGACGGACATTTCGCCCATCGAGTCCTTCTCGACTCGGGTCGATCCGGACGTCATACCGAATGATGATTGGTGGAAAGCGCGGCGGCCTGCCGAAGAGGACGGTGGTGGCCATTCCGGCGACTCACCTTGTGAAACACCGTGATAAACATCGGCGGAATATTTTGCAGGAAATATTCCGATTCCGCCCGATCGAAGAGGGTGGCGTGCTGCCGCAGCTCGTTCGTGACCTGGTAGATGATGAAGCTGCCGCCGTCCGCGAGCGCTTCATAGGTTTTCTCGAGAAGCGCGCGTTTCTTCCTGATTTCGAGAATGCTGAACGGGATGCCCGAAATAATGTAGTCGCAGCGGGGGATACCGCGGCGTTCCAATTCCTCCGGAAGCCGGGCGGCATCGGCATTGATCACGTGGACGCGCGGATCGTGCGCGAACTGGCGGCGAAGATCCCGGGACAGAGCCGCGTCCAGCTCGAAAAGGAGCAATTGCGAGTCGGGCGACATCCGGCGTGCGATTTCGCGGGAATGAACGCCTTCGCCGGGCCCGTACTCGGCGATTACCCGCGGTTCGCTGAAATCCATTTTACGCGCCACGCGTTTCACGAGCGCCTTTGAGCTCGGCATGATGGAAGCGATTTGAAACGGGCGTTGTAAAAACCGCTTAAAGAAAAGAGCGCTCATTGAAAGGGGGGAATAGTCAACCCCCGCCCCCGGCTTGTCCAGTCGCGATGTGAGGCGGCATGGGGTGTGATTTGACCGGCTCGGGCAGGGTAACCGGGGCGATATCAGGGCTTAAACGGCTCCGCTTGGCCTGGAAAGAAAGAATGAGGAATTGACATTGGCTATAAAAGTTATAATGCTGCCCCGAGCGAAAAGGCTTGCCGAAGTACCGGCAAGTTGCTGTTTGTCATCAATGCATAACCTTTTGACAGTCAAAGAAACTGCCAAATATCTTCGGATTCCGTTGCCGACGGTCTATTACCTCGTGCAACGCGGGCAGTTGCCGGCGATTCAGATCGGCGGCCGTTGGCGCATCAAAAAGGCGTCGCTCGACAAGGATATTTTGAAGGAAGACAAGTCCGGCCAGCCGACCGTGCTCGTGGTCGACGACGATGAAAGCCTCCAGAGTCTCTTTAAGATTTTTCTCAAGAAAATCGGTTTCAGCCGCGTCGTCGTCGGCACGGTGAAAGAGGCAATCGCTGCGCTCGAGAAACAAAAATTCGATCTCCTTTTCCTCGACCTGAAACTGCCGGACGGCCCGGCCGACGACGTTTACGACGCCGCGAAAGAGGCCGATCCCGAGTTGCCGATCGTCGTCATCACCGGATATCCCGACAGCGAAATGCTCGACCGGATTCTGGCCAAAGGACCGATCACGGTCCTGAAAAAGCCGCTCAAGGTGGAGCAGCTTCAGCAGACAGTCCGTATCCTCGGGCACAAGGACGCCGCGAAGCTCGCGGCGTAGTCGGGACGGTTTTTCGCCGGTTCATTTTTCAGACCGGATCGTCGTATTTTCCCGGCGCCCTCTTGCGTCCCGGGCCTTTCTCAAAAGTAACAACTCCGTTACTTTTTCGGCCCGGTTACGCGAGGTCCCAAGCGCACGCCGGACACGAAAAGGAATTGAGAAGGAGTCACTATGAAAAACCCCATTGTCCCTGTTCGTCGTTGCCTCGTCGTTTTGGCATTCGTTGTTGTTGCGCTGTTGCTCCCGGCCGGCGGAGCGCGAGCCCAAACCCAGGAAGTAATCTGGCAGCTGCCTGGAGCCGGAACAGCCGTCACGTTTTCTCCCGACGGGCAAGCGGTCCTGGGGGGTAATCAACTGCGGGCTGCGGCAAACGGGCAACTAATCCGGACGTTTAACCTCCGCCAAGGTACTGGCAGCTCGGTCAATGCCGTGGCTTTCTCTCCCGATGGCCAATACTGCGCCATCGGGGTTCAGGCTTTTAATCAGAATCTGAACTTCTTCCGAGTTTCCGACGGTTTTCGGACAGTCCCAACCGACGCGCACAGCAACGGAACCACGACGGCGCAGTTTTCTCCCGACGGTCAGTTTGTCGCCACGGGAGGGCGGGACGGCACCGTCAAGCTCTGGAGTGTTCCCGATTTCACGCTCCAGCATACGTTCCTTGGCGCGGCGGGTTATTCAGCGCGGATTTTTTCCCTGGTCTTTTCCGCTGATGGGCAATACCTCGCGGTCGGGGGTCAGGGCGGCCTGATCATTCTTCAAATCTCTACCGCGAAAGTGGTGCAACGGCTGGTCGAGGCCTCGGAAACGGTTCAGTCCGTTGCACTCAGCGCTAATGGATCCACTCTCGCGGGAGGCTTTTTTACGAGCCAGGATGGGGTTGTCTACAATGTTAAGCTCTGGCGTTTCTCAGATGGAGCGTTGCTCAAAACGATTCCGGCCAGCGATCAACCGATTAATTCCGTGGCCTTCCAGCCCGATGCGCGGGTTATCGCCTCGGGCGGCGGCGACGATGCGGCGGCGGGAGTGGTTCGTTTCTTCAATGTGAAAGATTCGTCCGAGCTTGGATCTTTCCCGCAGGATCCAAATAACCTGAGTTCCTACGTCAAGAGCGTCGCCTATTCTCCCTCGGGACAGTTCGTCGCTTACGCTCGCGCGGACAGCTTCGTGGTAGTGGCCCGAAACCCATTTTTCGAGCGCCGGCGCTAAGACCGGGGACAGGGCCGCGGCCGGTCAACCTGGAGAGGTTGCCAAGCAAACGCCCGCAGTCCATAATCCCGAACCTCATTCGGGACGCGCGGTTAGCTCAGTGGTAGAGCACTACCTTGACACGGTAGGGGTCACAGGTTCGAACCCTGTATCGCGCACCATCTTTTCTCCTTCGCCCCGCGCGATTATCCGTTGTGCTGTTTTCTTAGCGTCCGCGAAATCGTTAAAGCGAGGAGCAGAGTTCTTGTGGCCGAAAGGATAACCACGAGAGCGGTTCGCAAGTTTGTTGCCCAAGCCGCTCATTCCGAACTCCGCCATCTTATTGATGAAATCGATTAGTTCCTTCCAGGACGAGGTTCCCATCATGACGATCGGAAAGTTTCTGATTTGGCCAGTGCGATCGCCGGGCACGTCCCTTGTTTCAGGAATCGCTCAATTGTCGTTGTTATGGTCGAATCGCAACTTTTAGGACGCCGTCGCGCCGTGAACCGAACAGCTCGTAAGCCTCGACGATCTGATCGAGTTTGAAGCTGTGAGTGAGCAGTGGCGTCGGATCGAAGCGCTTGGTCTGCACCATCGACATCAAGCGGCGCATCCGTTCTTTTCCGCCGGGGCAAAGTGTCGTCACGATTTTGTAATCGCCGATGCCGGCGGCGAACGCATCGTACGGCACCTGAAGTTTGCCGGAGTAAACGCCAAGGCTGCTCAGCGTTCCGCCAGGTCGCAGGGAGAGGAGAGCGTTTTCGAATGTTACCTGCAAACCCAGCGCTTCGATCGCCACATCGGCGCCGCCGCCGGTGAGTCTCTTCACTTCTGCGACGACGTCGCACTGCTTGGGATCGAGCACGATGTCGGCGCCCATTTGCCGCGACATCTTCATCCGGACCGGGTCGCTTTCGACGCCGATGATGAATGAGGCGCCCATCAGTTTCGCGCCCGCCGTCGCGCAAAGCCCGATCGGACCCTGCGCCAACACCACCACGGTGTCGCCGATTTTGATTTTCGCCGACTCAGCACCGCTGAAGCCGGTGGAAGCGATATCGGCAAGCAGCACCACCTGTTCGTCAGTCAGGTCGTCCGGAATTTTCGCGAGGTTGGCCTGCGCATTGGGCACCAAAAGGTATTCCGCCTGCGCTCCGTTGATCGTGTTGCCGAACCGCCAGCCGCCCAGTGCTTCCACGCCTTCGCCATGTCCGCACTGCGCCCATTGGGCCGACAAACAGGCGCGGCATTGGCCGCACGGCGTGATTGCGCCCGTCATGACGCGATCGCCAATCGCGTAACCGGTGACTCCTTCGCCGAGCTCCTCGATTACGCCGACTGGTTCGTGTCCGATAACAAGGCCGGCTTTTACCGGGTATTCCCCGCGCAGGATGTGGAGATCGGTCCCGCAAATTGTCGTCAGCGTAATGCGAATGACCGCTTCGCCCACGCCCGGACGAGGTCGCGGCACTTCTTCGATGCCGAGCTTGTCCGGCCCGCGAAAGACGTTGGCACGCATGGTAAGCCGGGAACTTTCGGACGGCGGATAATGCCGGACCGGAACCGGCGTTTTTGTCAGGAGTGCTTGATCGTTCATATGAGTCGTTTCGCTTTCTGGTTAAAGAATGATGTCGCAGCGCGAATGCGCTCTTCGGCTTTTGCGAAAGGTTGGCCGTATCTTGCGCCGCCAGTTCGGGTGACCGTGTCCGCATCCCGAATCTTCTCGACACCATTCCACGGTGCATTTGAGTCTGCCTGAGTGATTAGAAGGACGATCGCGCTTGTCGGCCTTGGCGCCTCCCTGGGGTTCCTGGCGATGTTCGCGCTCCAACGCTGGAACCATTCCCGCGATACCGCCAGCGCCGATGCGATGGCCGGGCGCGTGAAGGCCGAATGTCTCCACGCCTGGAGCAATTACGAGCGTTACGCCTGGGGCCACGATGCCCTCAAACCGCTGAGCCAGACACCGCACGATTGGTATGGGCAATCGCTTCAGATGACGCCGGTGGACGCTCTCGACACTCTCATCCTGATGAAGCTCGACGCCGAGGCCAGCAAAGCGCGCGATCTGATCGCCCGCGAGCTCTCCTTCGACCGCGATATTTACGTCAAGAATTTCGAGATCACGATCCGGCTCCTCGGAGGACTGCTTTCCGGTTACCAGCTCACGGGCGACAAGCGTTTGCTCGGTCTGGCTGAGGACCTGGGGAACCGATTGTTGCCCGCGTTCGAATCGCCCACCGGTCTCCCTTACGTTTATGTGAATCTGCGCACCGGACAGGTGCGCGACCCTGTCTCCAATCCCGCGGAAACCGGCACGCTCCTTCTCGAGTTCGGCACGCTCAGCAAGCTGACCGGGCAACCGGTTTTCTACGACAAAGCGAAGCGCGCCCTGGTCGAAACCTACAAGCGCCGTTCACCGATAGGTCTCGTCGGTTCCAGCATCAATGTCGAGACCGGCGAGTGGACGGACAAGGACAGCCACGTCAGCGGCGGAATCGATTCCTACTACGAATACCTTTGGAAATGCTGGCTGCTCTTCGGCGACAAAGATTGCCTGGAGATGTGGAACGCGAGCATTCCCGCCGTCCATAAATATCTCGCCGACGAAGTGCGCGGCGAACTTTGGTACGGCTCCGCCGACATGAACACGGGTCAGCGCACTCATCCTACTTACGGCGCGCTCGATGCCTTCTTTCCCGCGCTCCTCGCTCTCTCCGGCGATCTTCCGCGGGCCCGGCGTCTCCAGGATTCCGGTTTCAAGATGTGGCAGCTGCACGAAATCGAGCCCGAGGTTCTCGATTACAAAACGATGTCGGCCACCGCCTTCACCTTTCATCTGCGTCCCGAAATCGTGGAATCCACCTATTACCTTTATCACTATACCGGCGAGCAATCGTACCGGCGGATGGGCGAAACCTTTTTCAACGCCTTCGTAAAACACTGCCGCGTCGAATCCGGTTACGCCGCGCTCCAAAACGTGATTACCAAAGAGAAGCGCGATGAAATGGAAAGCTTCGCCTTGGCCGAGACTTTCAAATATTTCTATCTGCTCTTCGCCCCACCCGGGACGCTCGATTTCGACAAGGTCGTCTTCAATACCGAAGCGCACCCGCTGCGAAGAACCTGGTGAGGAGTCGCCAGGCGCGCGGGAACGCCCGCGATCAGGCTTCGGCAGCCTGCTTGAAATCCGACCCCGGCCCGGTCCATTCCTCCGGTTGCTCTTTGGTGGAATCGAGATCCGCGAAACGCACGGTGCCGTCGGTTTGGAACTCGAAACTCCAGCGCTCTCTTTCGGCGGTCACGAAGATGTGGCCGAACTGCGCCAGGATGGAATCGTCTTTTGAGACGAGGCGGAGCAATTTATCGCAACCGACGATGCTCTGTCCGTAGCGCTGAATTTCAGCGCGGATCTGGGCTAGTTGGGCTTCAGCCTCGGGGGAGCGCATGCCTTCATTTTGCTGCATGGCGCATGCCATCCGCCTTCCAGGAGGGGCCGGTCAAAATTACGCGGCGATTTGTTCGGCGACGATGGCTGTGGGGGAAGTAGGGGGCCGGGGGGGCTTCGTGCTGCGATAACGCCAGATGGCGAACGCGACGAAAAGGAGATCGGCGATAATGAATCCGACCACGTAAGTCTCACCGCCGATGCCGAAACCATAGCTGTGCAGGCCTTTGCCCAGAACGAAGTTCACCCCGTACCAAGCCATGAGAACGGCCAGAAAGCAGACGACGCTCGCCACGACCAGGCCAAATTGGGTCCACCACCCGGCCAGGCGGCCGTGCAAGGTGAGAATGTAACAAAGAAGCGCAATCAGCGCCCAGGTCTCTTTCGGGTCCCAACCCCAGAAACGTCCCCAGGAATAATTGGCCCAGACGCCGCCGAGAATCGTGCCGGTGGCGAGAAGGATTACGCCGAGCTGGAGCACGCGGTAAAGCCAGAAATGCATTGGCTGATCGGCGCGGGCTGCGACGGGATTGCGGGCGTAGCGGAAAAGGAGGATATGCCCAAACCCCATGGCGAGAGCGAACGCGGCGTAGCTCAACGTAATGGTGAGGACATGGATGGTGAGCCAGAAATTATCGCGCAAGACCGGGACAAGCGGATCGATGCTCGAGGGCATGGCGATCGGCATTTGATGGACAAGCAGAAGTCCGACGAGGGAAACGGGGAGCGCGGCCAGGAGATAAACCGGAGTTTTGTAGCGCGTGAAAAAGATCATCCCGAAGAATGAAACGGCGAACGAAACCCAGATGATAGACTCATACATGTTGGTCACGGGCGGCCGGCCCGCGATCAGGCAACGCATGACAATCCCACTGGCTTGAAAGAGCAGGCCGGCGATGGCGATAATGACTCCGGCGATTTTCAGGTAACTGCGGCCTGCTCCAACTGGAGCCGCGGCCCTGTGGACGGCGTGGGATCGAGAGCGCAAATGCGCGATCGCCAGCAGGAGAAGCGCGATTCCGTAAGACCACGCGGCGCGGTAGAATCCGTCCCAATGATTGTAGAAATACTCCAGCCGCAGCTGCGACTCCTCGGGATAGATTTTCGGGCTCAAGCCGCGGACACCGTCTCGCAACTGGTTCGCCGCGCGACTAAACGCAAACCCATCGCCGCGGACGTAGGAATTCGCCATGGTTTGCAACTGGGTTTGGACGGGAGCGAACTGGGTCTCGTTGTAAAACTCAGCGAAGGCTGGCGGCACGATCCAGGCGTCGGTTGTTTTCTCCGGGGCCGGGACGAGGAGAAACGCGCTGCCATCCATGATGTGGGCGAAAAGCGCGAGGCGTTCGCTCACACTCATCACTTCGCTTTGAAGACGCGAGAGCGGTTTCTCCGCCTTGCGCAAGGCGTGAGCTTCGCCCGCGAGGGCGTTCAGCTCGGGAAGCGCGGACAATTGTGCAAAGGAAAAGCGCCGTTGCTGTGCCGGCAACGCGAGCTTCTCTTTCAATTCTCCTAATGAGACCAGGATCATCGGTTCGCTCTTCCAATCGTGGGTGTCGAGCAGCATGGAGAGAATGAAATCGTTGCCTGCCCAGGTTTTGGCGCCGGAGGTGTAGGTCGATTTGCCCGTGAGCTTGATCAGGGTCTCGCGCGCGAAGGTATCCACCGGCTTGCGCCGGCCGCCGTCCTGGATGGCGAGCAGACCAAACTGTTTGAAATCGAGCGAAGACGAGTCCGCTGCCGGCATGCTGGCGGTCTGCGCAACGACGGGCGCGGCGCGCCACAACGTCCCGACCAGAAGAATTGCGCAAAAGAATGGAGTTTTCACCAGAACGGCACTTTATCGGAAGACTGGTCGTTCCACAACGGCCGGGCCCGGCAGGTCATCAAGGGCATTATCCTTTCCTGGTTTCCTGATTATTCTTCCTCATGAAAATACGCGTTGCCCAAGTCGTTCCTTTCCTGTTGATCGCCACGGCCCTTTGCGCGGAAGAAGCTCCCGCGCCGATAAAAGTTGGAGGATTCACCTTCACGGCGCCCGAGGGCTGGAGATCGGTGACGCCGTCGTCGCCGATGCGCAAAGCGCAGCTCGAAATCGCGCGCGGTCCCGCCAAAGCGGAGGTGACGTTCTTCCAATTCGGCAGAGAAGAAGGCGGGAGCGTGTCCGACAATGTGGCGCGTTGGTATGCGCAATTTCCCGGCAGCGACGACAAACACATTACTGAAAACGTCCGGGTCGGTGCCGTGAAGATCACGTTCGCCATGACCGAAGGCACTTTCAGCAGCGGCATGCCGGGAGGCCCGACCACGCCAATGACCGGTTACGCCCTTTGCGGCGCGATCCTGGAGGGCGCTGAAGGCAATGTTTTCATCAAGATGACCGGACCGAATGCCGTGGTGAAAGAATCAACCGACGCCTTCAAAAAGATGGTTTCCGACGCCGCGAAAAGCGCGGCGCCGAAGGCATAGAACTATCGGAGGCGACAGGCGGACATGGAGACGTTCGCCTGTGGCGAACGTGGGGGAAAACCTGGCAGCTATTGGGTGACGCTCTCGCGTCGGCCGCAGGCCGACGTCTACAGGGACGCGAAGAAGACCCCCGGCAGCTTTTGGGCGCGTCAGCCCAAAAAAGGGGAAGGCCAGAACTCGAACCTTGAAAAATGCGAGCCGAAACGGTTTCCTGAATCCGAACCTCAAATGCACATGAAAAAACTGGCAACTTTCTTGGTGACGATGGCGCTCGGGACGTTCGCGGCGAGCAGAGCTGCGGCGGGTCCGGTGGGCCAGGCATTGGTTGATCTCGAATCGCACATCAAATGGGGCGCGGTGGAGGAAGCCTGGAAAGGCCTCCGGCCGGATTGGGTTCGAACTACCGCCGCTTGCGATGAGGCGGCCTGCGTCGCAGCCCAGATGTTGAAGCTCGAACAAAACGTGAAATGGAAAGCGGTCGACACAGCCTGGAGGGACCGGAGGGCCGGCTGGATCAACGATTGCAAGGGCGCAACCACCGAGAGTGCCGTCGCCAAACTTTTGTTGGAGTTCGAAGCGAACGTCAGATGGCGAGCGGTGGACGAGGAGTGGAAAGCCCGCCGGGAGAGCTGGGTCGCCGGGCTCAAAGCCGACTAAATCGAATCCGTTCCGCTGGCCGCAACGCGTCGGCCCACGATCACCAGGCAGCGTTCGAACCCCGCCCGTTCGAATAGACGAAGGCTCGGCTCGTTATGTCCGAAAATGCAGCCGACCAGGACGCTGAGTTTCAGACTTGGAGCCACCGCGATCGCCTTTTCCAAAAACATCCGTCCCACCCCGGCGTGGCGGAATTGCTCCCGGACATAAAGGCTGATTTCGCCCGTGCCGCGATAGGCCGCGCGCCGGATGTAAGGATGAAAACTGAGCCAGCCCGCGATTTGTCCGTTCATCTCGGCCACCCAGAGTGGAAAAGAGGCGGGAGCATGCCGGCGAAACCACGGAAAGCGTTCCTCGACAGAAACTGGATCGAAAACCGCCGTCGAAATCCGGGTGAGAATCGCGGCGTTGTAGATTTCGACAATCGCGGGTAGCTCCGCTTCGACCGCGTCGCGGATGGTCATGACACCGCCGGCTACACGGCGATAGCCTTGGTCTCGAAGAAAATGTTTTCGAACGTCGGCTGGAAGGCGCGCCCCTTGGTTTCCCCAATCCGGAACCGGACACTGATTTCGGTCTGCGCGGCGCAATGCACTTCCACGTCATTTCGCCCGCGTTGCTCGAGCATGGCGCGAATCGCGCCGGCCGCCAGCTCCGGGGTGTTGCAATCCCGGCTGAGATGGCCCAGGACGACGCGTTCGAGCTTCCCGCTCAACAATTGCTCGATCACGGTGGCGGCCGCTTTGTTTGAAAGATGACCGTGGCGCGACTGGATCCGCTGTTTTACCGGCCAGGGCCGATGCGGATCGTCCTGCAACAGCTTTTCATCGTGGTTGGTCTCGATCACAAGGGTGTGCACCTTGCGCAAGCGTTCGACCACCATCTTCGTCGCGTACCCGAGATCGGTAATGAACCCGAGCGCGCTTTCGCCGGAGTGGAACGCGTATCCGACCGGATCGACGGCATCGTGCGGGACCGAAAAAGTTTGGACGTGGATATCGCAAATGGAGAATTCCGCGCCGGTCTGGAACAACCGCCAGTTTTTATGTTCGCCCAGCGAACCCGACCAGCACCGGATCGCTTCCGCGGTCAGCCGGTTGCAATAGATGGGAATGTGAAGTTTCCGGCAGAGCACCTCGAGACCACAGACGTGGTCGCCATGCTCGTGGGTCAGCAGGACGCCATCGAGCTGCGCGGGCGTGATTCCGCACTGGGCGAGACGAAGAACAATCTGCCGCGCGCTCAAGCCGCCATCGACCAGGAGCCGGCAATGATCGGTGGCGACGAGCGCGCTATTTCCGGCACTGCCGCTGCCGAGCATGGTCAAGGTGAACACGCTTTGATTAGTAACGGACGCGGTCTCGTTTCACAAATCGGAAATCAATTTTGCCGGGCAAGAATTCGCGACGAAGTCGGGTTCGTCTCACTTCGACCTCGGCGTGATGCGAATGATATCGTCGCGAACCCGAATCTCGACGTCGTCGCGGCGCGCCCGGACGAACTCCGCTAGCTGCGGCAGAGTTGGATAATCGGGATTCACCCCGAAATAGCGGGCGTCATCAATCAGAATGACGTGACCGGGGTCAGGGCTCGTCAGGATGTGCTCGAGCTCTAATAGAATCGGCGTTTCCGTTTCGCCTTTGGCGGTTTCCGCGCCGGAGAAATGACTATCAAGAAAAAAGAGGGCCGGCCGATCGATCCGCGGGAGCAGGAATTCTATCTCTTCTCCGCTATCGCCCTCGATCAACTCGATGTGGCGGCAATGCGCGAACCGCCGCCGGGCGCGCGCGACAAAATCCGCGCTCAATTCGATGGAATAAATGCGCTCAAAATTGTCTCCGACGCCGAGCAGCATATCGCCAAATTTCGTTCCCGTCTCAACCAGGACGCCGAGCCGATAGCGCCGCCCAAAAATCCGCAACGTCATTTCCTTGATGATATGGGGCGGGGGAACAGGACGACCTTTCGCTTTCCATTCCGCGATGGCCTTGATCTGCTTTTTCTTCCGGCGCCACCGCCTGTATTCCCGGTAGAGAGGGGTCCGCCGAATGACGTCCTTCCAGTTTTTCACAAATATGAAATTCTCCCGTGTGGTAACACGCTTCAATTGGTAACGGATGCATGCTGATTCCACAAATCGGATCGCAGCGCAAAAAATGCGGGTCATCTCGAGGCTGGCGAAGCGCGCCGAGGGACTTCCAAGTTGCCCGCAAAAACCACCCAAGGCCGATTGCGCGACGCTCGACGCGTGCCTCTACGGACGGAGCGGATTGGCCACTTGGGTAACGCTTCCTTCGACTGGGAGGTCCCTCGCCGTCTGCGCGGCTCGTGATGACACCCGTCGATGTTCCGAAGAGCGCGCCCGGAAAGTAAGCGAACCGATTTTCTGTCATCCCGAGGCTGGCGAAGCGCGCCGAGGGACCTCCCAATCGCAGATTGCGTTACGCAAGCGAGGAAGAACGCCGCCACGAGATAGCCGCTCACAACTTTCGCGGAAGCGATTGAGCGCCTGTGAGATCATCCCTCGTCCGGCAGCTGCCGGACTCGGGATAACACACTCTTTACGACATTCTACTCGAGCAATCCCGCGATCTTCTTCCCGGGCAGGGCCAGGA
>JBAPMH010000221.1:0-3713 GCA_049278515.1 Chthoniobacterales bacterium | reverse complement strand
TTCAGGTACTCCCGGATCTTCGCTTCCGAAATTCCGTCGAACACCGGCGTCGCGACCTTGAAGCCGAGCGCTTTCGCCGCAACTCCGAGGTGGGTCTCGAGAACCTGACCGACGTTCATACGGCTCGGCACGCCGAGCGGATTGAGCACGATCTCAACCGGAGTCCCGTCCGCGAGGAACGGCATGTCTTCTTCCGGCACAATCCGGGCGACGACGCCCTTGTTGCCGTGACGTCCCGCCATCTTGTCGCCGACACTGAGCTTGCGCTTGCTGGCGATGAAAACCTTGACCTGCTTGATGATTCCCGGGTCGATGTCATCGCCGCTTTCCACGCGATCCATCGAGCGTTCCCGCTCGAGTTCGAGTTCGGCGAACTTGTGTTCGTAGGAAGCAATGATCTCCCGGATCTTGTTCCGAATCGGGCTCGGATCGATCTCGATATGATCGTAAACCGTTGCGAGTTTGCGCAGCAGCGTCTTGGTGATCTTGCGGTTCGCCGGAATGATGATCTCGCCGGTCTCGGCGTTTACCACGTCGAGCGGAATCTTTTCACCCAAGAGGATGTTTGAGAGCGCGTCCGTCAATTGCTCGGTCAGCTCTTCCTTCTTCTTCCGATTGTCTTCGGTGATCGTCTTGAGCTGGCGTTTCGTCTCGGAAGGAGTGAGTTTTTCGCGCGAAACTTCGTGGCGCGACGAAACCTTCACGTCCATGACAATGCCGTAGGTGCCTGACGGAACAGTCAGCGACGTATCTTTAACGTCGGCCGCCTTTTCCCCGAAGATCGCGCGAAGCAGACGCTCTTCCGGCGCGAGCTCCGTTTCACTCTTCGGCGTGATTTTGCCCACGAGAATGTCGCCCGGTTTCACTTCGGCGCCGACTCGGACCACGCCATCGGGCCCGAGATTGCGCAACGCTTCCTCGCTGACGTTTGGAATGTCCCGGGTGATTTCCTCCGGCCCCAGCTTGGTATCGCGGGCGCCGATCTCGAATTCATCGATGTGAATCGAGGTGTAAATGTCCTCCTTCACGACCTTCTCCGAGATCATGATGGCGTCTTCAAAGTTGTAGCCGTTCCAAGGCATGAACGCGACGAGCACGTTGCGGCCGAGCGCGAGCTCGCCCTGGTCGGTGTTCGGGCCGTCGGCGATTACCTGGCCGCGCTTCACGTGCTGGCCTTTCTTCACGATCGGCTTCTGGTTCACACAGGTGCCCGCGTTCGAGCGCATGAACTTGCGCAGCTCGTAAACGTGGATCCCCGCCTCGATATCGGTCTTGAGCCTCCGTTTGCCTTCCGGCATGTGCCCATCCTTCGTCACCACGATTTGATCCGCGGTGACCGAGGCCACCTTGCCGCTCTCGGTCGAGATTAAAACCGCGTGCGAATCGCGCGCGACTTTGCCTTCCAACCCTGTCCCCACCAGCGGCGCTTCCGAAACGATCAGCGGCACACCCTGGCGTTGCATGTTCGATCCCATGAGCGCGCGGTTCGCGTCGTCATGCTCGAGAAACGGAATCAGACCAGCGGCGACCGAAACGAGCTGTTTCGGCGACACGTCCATGTAATGGACTTTCGACGGCTCAACTTCCAAAAAGTCGCCGCGATAACGGACCGAGACCTTCTCCTGCGTAAGATGACCCTTCGCGTCCATGGTCGCGTTCGCCTGGGCCACGAGGAAATTTTCTTCGCGGTCTCCGGTCAAATAATCGACCTGGTCGGTGACCCGACCCTTCTCGACTTTGCGGTAGGGCGTTTCGATGAATCCGAACTCGTTGATCCGGGCAAAGGTGCTCATCGAGCTGATCAGACCGATGTTCGGACCTTCCGGCGTTTCGATCGGACAAATCCGTCCGTAGTGCGAGGGATGAACGTCGCGGACTTCAAAGCCCGCCCGGTCGCGGCTCAACCCGCCTGGCCCGAGGGCCGAGAGCCGGCGCTTGTGGGTCAGCTCCGCCAGCGGATTCGTCTGATCCATGAACTGCGAGAGCTGGGAGCGCCCGAAGAAATCGCGGATCACCGCGCTGAGCGCCTTGGGATTGATCAACTTTTGCGGCGTCATGCCGTCGATGTTGATGTCGAACAAAGTCATGCGCTCTTTCACGAGGCGTTCCGTGCGGGCGAGCCCGACGCGGCATTGGTTGGCGAGCAACTCGCCCACCGTCCGGACCCGGCGGCTGCCGAGGTGATCGATATCGTCCAGCGTGCCTTCACCACGGCGAAGGCTGATCAGGTATTTGATCGCGCCGATGAAATCCTTGTCGGTGACGATGCGCTCGCCCAGATCGACGTCGATTCCCAGCTTCTGGTTGATTTTGTAACGGCCAACCCGGCCGAGATCGTACTTCTTCGGATCGAAAAAGAGACGCTTTAACAGCGCTTTCGCGTTCGCGACTGTCGGCGGATCGCCGGGGCGCAGCTTGCGGTAAATGTCTTTCAACGCCTCTTCCTGATCGTGGGCCGGATCTTTCTTCAGCGCCTTCACGACGGTGTCGTCATTCGAGATGTCGATCACCTTCACATCCTTGAGCCCGAGTCCCATGATCTGGCGCACAGTCGCGGCCGTGAGAGGCTCGAAGGCGCGCGCTACCGTGACCTCGCCGTCGAGGACATCGGCGATCAGCACTTTGGTCGCAAGTTCTTCTTCCCCAAGCTTTTCGCTAAGCTTCAGCGTCTCGATATTGTAGAAAAGCTTGATGACTTCCTCGTCGGACCCGTAACCAAGGGCGCGCAGAAAAGTGGTGGCGAGAAATTTCCGCCGGCGTTTGCGGCGGTCGAGGTAAATGTAAAGCAGATCGCTGGTATCGAATTGGACTTCGATCCACGAACCGCGGTCCGGAATGATCCGGAAACTATAGAGCACCTTGCCGTTGAGATGGATGCTCGATTCGAAGGCGATGCCGGGCGAACGATGGAGCTGGCTCACCACCACGCGTTCCGCGCCATTGATGACGAACGTTCCCTGCGGCGTCATGAGCGGGATTTCGCCCATGTAAACTTTCTCCTCCTTGGTTCCCTTCTCTTCCCGGAGCTGGAACGTGACATGAAGCGGCGCGCTGAAGGTCTGGCTTTCGCGCTGCGCTTCGAGCGCAGTCAGCTTCGGCTCGCCGATCTCGTAATGGCTGAAATCGAGGGTCGCTTTTTCGTCGTAGCTCTCGATCGGAAAGACTTCCTTGAAGACGGCCTGGAGCCCGGAATTCTTTCGTTTGGAAAACGGGACGTCTTTTTGGAGGAAATCGACGTAGGAATTGAGTTGAACCTCGATGAGGTTTGGAGGCTCGATGCCTTCCTTGATGGTTCCGAAGTAGATACGTTCCGACATAATTACTGGGCCTATCTCCGAGGTTGTTGACGACACCCCGGCCGCACACGGGATGACGAGTGAAGGCTCGCGCTTCTACCCGCGAGCAATGGGCGCAAAAATAGCAGCAAAACAGGTGGCGTCAAATTTGCTGCGCCGCCCGTTTTGTTGCCTGGTTAAACTTTGTCCGTCAGGTGCGAGTTTGAAAATATTTCTACCGCTCTAACAAAAGGATTTCTGACACACCGCCACTCGGCGTGCAAGCTTTTTCCGCCCCCCAGGGAGGGACGCGCTTCCGCGCGTCCTCTCTTCGGGGAAAGCGAATTGATCCGCTTACTTGATTTCGACTTTGGCGCCGGCCGCTTCGATCTTTTTCTTGATCTCTTCAGCTTCTGCCTTGGTCACGCCTTCCTTGAT
>JBAPMH010000220.1:0-2116 GCA_049278515.1 Chthoniobacterales bacterium | reverse complement strand
GACAGCGTCTCGCCCTACCATGCGCGGCTCCGCTTGCTGACTAGCTTCCCACCTGTTAAACCCAGCATATGGGTCGCCAATGGTTACATGCCAAACGGGAGGTCGCTGGTCTAAGAAAGGGCCAGGTCGTCGGGAAGCTCGTGAAAGAGATAATGGTCGCGGCGAAATTGGGCGGTGCCGAGCCGGCGGGCAACCCTCGCCTCGCCGCCGTCGTAGAAAAAGCCCGCAAAGCCAGTGTCTCCCGCGACGTCATCGAGCGCGCCATCAAGAAGGGCGCTGGCATCGGCGACGACAAACTCGTGATGGAGCACGTCGTTTTCGAAGGTTACGCGCCGCACAAAATCCCGATCATCGTCGAAATCCTGACCGACAATAATAACCGGACCGCCCCGGAGATTCGCGTTCTCTTCAAGAAGGGCGGCCAGCTCGGCGCGCCGGGCAGTAACAAGTTTTTGTTCGATCACGTCGGTCTCGTCGATGCGCACCACGCCGATCCGAACACGGATATCGAAGCGGCGGCGATCGAAGCGAACGCGCAAAATGTCGAGCCACTCTCTCACGCGGAGAACGACGACATCCCGGAGGAAACCGCCGGCGCGCGCTTCATTACCGAGCGGAGCGACCTGCACGCGGTCACCCAATGGCTCACTACGAATGGCTGGACGATTGTAACCAGCGAGCTCGGCTACATCGCCAAGAGCTTTCCCGAGTTAACCGATGAGCAGCGCCAGCACACTAGTGAATTCCTTCAAACTCTCGAGGACCATGACGACGTCCACCGGGTCTGGGCCGCGATGAAATGAGCCGATGAGCGACGAAATCGAGCAGATCGTCCTGGCCGACACCGCGTCTTCCATCGCCGAAGAGCCGTCCAGACGGCGTGGTATTTTCGGCTTACGGCGACGGTCGAAATTGCCGCCGGAGCCGCTCACCCACTGCGAGAATTGCGGCGCGCCGCTTATGGGCGAGTTCTGCTCGCAATGTGGCCAGCACGCGATCGACTACCGCCGTTCGATCTTTCGCGTTTTGCTGGACGCCGCGGATTCGTTCCTGAACTGGGACACCAAGTTTCTCCATTCGATGAACCAGCTGCTCATTCATCCGTGGCAGTTGACGAACGATTTCAACGCCGGGCGGCGCGCCCGCTACGTTCATCCGCTGCGACTCTATCTCATCGCGAGCATCGTTTTCTTTCTCCTGGCCCGCGCGATCAACTGGGACTCTGACGGTCCGATCCAATTAACAGCACAGGACCGCACCGAGCTCGTAGCCAGCCTCAACAAGATGATCGAGCCGGATTCTCCGCTCACCCCCGAACAGCGCGCTGAAGTGGAGCTCGCGCGCGCGAAACTGGCCGAACCGGAAGGCGCTCTCACCAAGGAGCAACGCGCGGAACTCAAGAAATCGATCCACGCCTATATCAAATCGCAGGTCAGTAAAAGTCTAAGCGTAGAAGAGCGGACGAGAATGGCCACGATGTTGGCGCGCATTCCCAAAATTCGCGACCCAGAAACGGGAACCACGCCACCGATTGTCCCGCCCCCGCCCGATTTCTCCGCGCCTGATCTCGCCATCAATCCGCCGCCCGTGCCGCCCATCGCCATCACGCCGGCGCCAAAAGCACCGTTTCATTTCTCCGCCGGTCCACCAGGCCAGACGAAGTCGGCCTTCGCCCAGTGGCTCGAAAAACAGGTCAGGGACAAGATCGGCGAGGACGGAGCCCGGGCGAAACTTTTCCTCGAGACGCTCCGGAGCAATATCCCGGCGATGATGTTGTGCTGCATCCCGCTTTTCGCTTTCATCCTGAAGATTCTCTACTTCCGGAAAGGTCGCTTCTACGTCGAGCACCTGGTCTACGCCCTCCACATCCACACCTTTCTTTATGTGGCGGTGATCATCACTTCCCTGGCCGTGATGGGAGCGAACCGGACGGTGCCGGCGTTGGGCGGATGGATTACCGGCTTGATGGTCTGCGCGATCGTGGTCCAAATTTTTCTTTCGATCCGGCGCGTCTATAACCAGGGCTGGTTCATGACGATGTTGAAGTTCCTCTTTGGCGGCCTGGTTTATTGCGTGATCCTGGTCCTGGCGGTGGGTGCAACCGCGTTGGTAACGC
>JBAPMH010000219.1:0-2318 GCA_049278515.1 Chthoniobacterales bacterium | reverse complement strand
GAGAAAGCGCGCGTCGGGATTAGTGCTGCTGATCCGATCGAGGAATTCGATCGTGTCGGGGCGCGGTGGGTCAAAATCAACCACGAACAACTGCGGCCTGGTCTGGCTGGCGGCGGCCTCCGCTTCGGCAAGAGATTCGACCACCTGGGTGCGATGCCGCGGCGCAAACTTCTTCAGGGCGGAGGTAATAGCAGCCGCCAGCGCGTCGTATTCTTCGACAAGAAGAACGCTAGGCGCTGTCCCGGCAGGAGATTCGTGGGAAGCAGGCACGGCGGTAGCGATCGAAAGGGCCGAGAATAGAGGGAGCGCGGAGCATGTCAAAACAAAGCAGCGCAAGTTGCGTGCCTCTCAAGGTGGATCGCGCGCTCTGTCGCGCGATCGGCGGCGGGGCCAAATCGAGGGCGGAGCGCTCGCTCCGGCTTACTCGAAGCGTAACGCCTCGATCGGATCGAGCGACGCGGCGCGGTAGGCAGGATAAAATCCGAAACCGATCCCGATGGCCGAACAAACAACCAAACCGGCGATGGCCCAGCCGAAGGGAAAGATCAGGTCGGCCTGCAGCCACATCGCCAGAAGATCGCCGCCGATTACCCCGAGGATAATTCCGAGAACTCCGCCCACCTCGGAGATGAAAACCGCTTCCGTCAGAAACTGCCGGAGAATGTCGCGGCTCCGGGCCCCGATCGATTTCCGAATCCCAATTTCCTTCGTCCGCTCCGTGACGCTGACGAGCATGATGTTCATAATCCCAATCCCAGCCGCGACCAGCGCGATCAAACTGATCACGAAAGCGCCGACCCGCACGACGTCGGCGACGGAGGCAAATGCGCTCTTCAACGAATCATTCGAATAAATCTCGAAGTCGTCGGGTTGATTAGGTTTCAAGCCGCGCGCGATTCTCATCGCTCCGATGCCCTTGTCGAGGGTGCGATTGTAGCTCTCGGTCGAGAACGATTGGGTCGCGATGTTCACCGTTCGCTTGGCCGATCCGAAGTTTTCGAAGAAACGCGTAATCGGGATGACACAAATATCGTCCTGGCTTTGCCCGAAAGCGGATCCCTTCTCGGCGAGGACGCCAATGACCGACACGGGATGCCCGTTAATCTTGATGACCTTGCCGATGGGCGATTCGTGCGGGAAAAGATTTTTTTCGATGGTCTTGCCGATCATGACGACATTGCGCGCGAGATCGACGTCCTCGTCCGTCAGGTTGCGGCCATAGGCGAGCGAATAGGAATTTGCCGCGAGAAAACTCTTGTTCGAACCGGCGACCGTCAGGGCCGGCGGAGTTTTCAGCCCGGCGTAGGTGCACTGGCCTTTGAAATCGAAACACTTCAGGCAAACATCCCGCGCGATTCCTTCCATCAGTTGCTGGTAACGAATCGCCTGGGCGTAAGTGATATTGCGCCGGTTCTCATATTTGTTCGCGTTGCGTCCGCCCTGACCGCCGCTCACCGGATATTTGGCGAACTGAAAGATGTTCGATCCGAGAAAGCTGATGCCGCTTTCGATGGATGTTTGGAGCGCTCCGATTGCCGTCATCACCGAGATAACCGAAAACACGCCGATGGTGATGCCGACCATGGTGAGTCCCGAGCGCAATTTGTTTGCGCCTAACGACTGCAACGCCATGGCCAGGACTTCGCGGAAACGCATACTCAGAGTTGGGGGGACGGAGTAAAGGAGCGATGGAGTAATGGACCTGGCCGCAACCCAACCCTCCAGCGCTCCATTACTCCATCACTCCTATTCATAGCGAAGCGCCGTCACCGGATCGAGGCGAGACGCGGACCAGGCGGGAGCGAAGCCGGAAATCAATCCGGTGAAAACAGAAACGAACATCCCGATGAGCACCAGGCCGAACGAAAACTGGACGGGGAAGGATGGAAACGCGGCCCCAATCGCGAAGCACATCGCGTAGGCGAAGGTCAATCCGATGAGACCGCCCACCACGCACAGGGCGGTCGATTCGATGAGGAACTGGAGCAGGATCGTGCGGCGGCGTGCGCCCAGGGCCTTCCGCGTTCCGATTTCCTTGGTGCGCTCTTTCACACTCACAAACGTGATGTTCATGATCCCGATCGCCCCGACGAAGAGGGAAAGGCCGGTGATGAACAGACCGGCCAGGGCAATCGAATTCTTGACCGGGTCGAGCGTGCTCTTAAAAGCCTGTTGCTCGTTGATGTTGAAGTCGTCCTTTTTTTCCGGGGGCAGCGCGCGCACCCGGCGCATGAGACCGGTCAACTCGCTCTTCGCATCAGCGAGCCTGGTCTTATCGCGGACTTTGACGCGGACATCCGATTCGCTCTTGGCACTGA
>JBAPMH010000218.1:0-2405 GCA_049278515.1 Chthoniobacterales bacterium | reverse complement strand
GTCGAGAAGCTCGTAGCGGATGGATCCGCACAAGCAGCCGCCGGTGACTTTCTTTGCCATGCTGAAAGATCCGAACGAGGCGAACGGTTCTTTAGTAGTGCGCGCCGACGTATTCCCACATCTGGTGATGCCAGTAGGGCCATTCGTGCCCGCCTTTCGGGCCCCAATCGTCCAGATGATGAGAGATCCCGGCGTTCCGGAGCACTTCGGACATTTTGTAGGTCGGGCCGGGCTGTTCCCAAGGCCCGCAGCCGGTGGCGAGATGAATGTCACAGCTCGCAAGTTGCTCCCGGGCCCAGGGGTCGTTCTGGTTCGCCATGTAATCGACCGGGTTATTGAAATAAAAATTGTCGTCATACATGCCGTCCATGGAATCGCGCAAATCGTAGACGCCGGAAAGCGCGTAACAGCGTTTCACCCGGTCCGGATGTTTGAAGAGAGTGTTGGCCGCGTGATAGGCGCCGAGAGAGGCGCCGTAGGTGGTGATCGGGACGGCGGACTGGCATCGGTCGTAGATGAACGGGATGACTTCGCTTGCCACGTAATCGTCGTATTGCGCCTGGAGCCAGCTGCGATGGTACGGGTGCGCGTTCTTGTTGCTGAAAGAATCGCTCTGGACTCCGTTAATGCAGAAAATCCGAATCCGTCCCTGGTCCATGTAAGGGCTGAGGGTGCGGATCATGCCCTGGCCTTCCTGCTCGTGTTCGTCGCCCATGCTGGGGGGGAAGGCGATGATGGGTAAACCGTAATTGCCGTCAACGTTGACGCCCATTTCGCGGCTGAGGCGGTGTGAGTACCAAGAGTGATGTTCGCGATGCATATTGGGAAAGTTAAAAGTAAGAATTAAGAATTAAGAATTAAGATTAAGAAGCAAAAAAGCATAGTGGCAAGACCGGAAGTTGCCACGGCGATCCGTCCGCGGGTCGGAATTCGGAGACCGCCCACAAGGCCCCGCGGGCGGGAGGCGGGTCGGCTCGACAATAGCCCAGCGCTTTAGCGCTGGGATTGGCGCGTCCCCCACTCAATTAGTCCCGGCATGGGACGGAAGAATTCTGTCGTCCCGCAGCGCGGGACTTGATGCAAGACAGACCTCATTGTCCCAGCGCTAAAGCGCTGGGCTGTTTTCAGGGGATGTCGATTGTGATTAGATCGTCGCGTGGATCCGACGGGCGATACTTCTTCGGCGGCGACGCGGCAAATCAGGCGGCCGCCGGTCGCTCAGCATTTGCGCGAGTTCGCCGCGACCCCGCATGCGTGGGCGGTGCTCGGACGGAATCTGATTCCGGTTGTGGGGATTTATGTGTTCGGGTGGTCGGTGGCGCTGGCTGTGTTCAACTATTGGTTCGATGGGCTGGTGGCACTGGCGGCAATCGTCACGGCGATGGTGCCGAGAGCCGTGCGGGAAAGCCAGGGGCAACCCGGCGTGACGGGCGGAATCGTGATGAATTTCGTCCGGGGCCTGGTGACGTGGGTAATCCTGATAGTCGTCGTAGGATTGCCCTACTGGATTGTGCTGATTCCGCTGCATGGTCTCTTGCTCGGAACGGAGTTGCGGCAGGCGCTGGCGGAGTCGCCGTTGCTTTGGCTGACCTTTGGATCGCTCGCCGCCGGACATTTCTGGAAGGCATTCCGTTCCGGTTACGACACGATGCCGGACAACGAGCTGAAGCAGCGGGTGCGCTGGGATACTTACCTTTTGATTCTGCGCGCGGTGGCGATGTTCTTCATGGCCGCGCACGGACTCGCCTTCGTTCTGGTTCCGCTAATGGCGCTCGTGTTGAGCTACTTCGAGATCTGGCCCGAGCGCGTGATCGGTGCGGTGTTTGGCGATCCGACAAAACTGTGGGAATACGATCCGGACAAGGGGAAGTAAGAAACTATGAACGACTACACGCTGGAGCCGGTGGGTTTCATCCGATCGACGGTAAAGGGCCGCGAAGACGCTCCGCGGCAGGGACCGGAAGGGGCGCCGGACGCGTGGCTCGAAATCGAACCGCGATTCGCGGAGGCTCTTCTTGGAATGGAAGTGGGCCACGAGCTGATCGTGATCACCTGGCTGCATGAGGCGAACCGCAATACGCTAAAGAATCATCCCCGGAGCGACGCGAGCCGCCCGCTTACCGGCGTTTTTTACACGCGCTCACCGGCACGACCGAATCCACTCGGCCTGCACTCCGTGATCGTGCGTGAGATTGATGCCAATCGCCTAAAGATCGGCCCGATCGAGGTATTCGATGGCACCCCGGTAGTTGATATCAAGTCGGCATCGACGCGGGCGGATGGATGAGGCGAGCAAAAAAACGAAACGCTGAAATTCGGAGCGCGACGAAGGCGGTCCGGGGAGTTGGAAATTCCCGGAGCCGTCCGTTAATTAACGGTCTTATGATTCGAGCTGGGATGATAAG
>JBAPMH010000217.1:0-3386 GCA_049278515.1 Chthoniobacterales bacterium | reverse complement strand
GACCGAGCGCTTGATCGATGGCCGGCTCCCAGAATCGCGACCATTGCGTGTCGAAGTCCCAGTGACGTTCGATCCAGGCGCGACCGGCGCGGCCTCGTTCGGCGAGCGCCTCGGGGCCCTCCGCGATCAGCCCCTCCAGCACTTGCTCGAGGGTGTCGAGCGAGGCGTGCACGAACGGGACTTCCTCCGTCCCCGCGCAGTCGCGCAGCACGGACACGATTTCCGGCAGGAGACCGACTCCGTTGACTACGACCGCGCCGGCCGCGAGACCTTCAAGGCTGTTGCGGTGATAGCTGCCCGTCACGCACTCATCGATCACGATGTGGGCGCGCCGTTTCATCGCCTGCGATTCCGCGTGCGACACCTGGTGCTGGCGAGTGACCTCCAACCGGATCGGATACTTCCCGGCCAGCCGTTTGAGGATGGCGTGCGTCGTCCGGTATCCCTTCGCGTGCCAGTAGAGTGAATGACCGGCGGGATAGCGCTCGTGTTTGCCGAGCGGCGTGTAGGCGATCGTGATCGGACCGTCCTTCCGTCCCGGCTGATGCGACGGATCCCACCACGGAATCGGGTTCGGGACCGGTTTCCATCCTTCGAATTCCGGCAGAGTCGCCTGGTACTGGCCAACGACGAGCCCCGGAAAACGGCGATCCACAAACTCGCTGCTGACGTTCCACTTGTAATTGTGGGCCAGCGTCAGCACGGCCTTCTCCTGCAACAATGGACGATGGCGCTCATCGACCTTGCCATTGTGCACCACGACCACGTCCGCGGCCGAGAGGAGCTCATCGGCCTCCGCCGGCGCCCGGGAGTACTCGACGTCGCCCGGGAAAACGACGCCGTTTCGGTAGGAATTCGATGCCCAGACGGTGCGGCAGGAATGGACCGTTTTCTCCGCGATCGCCCGGCCGAGAATCACCGGCACGCCAGCGACGGGCGACGTCGAGTAGGAAACGATCCGCAGCCTCCGCGCGGAACGTCCCGCCGCCGCGAACTCTTCCAGCGACATCTTCGGCAACGAGGTCAGGCGGCTCGATTCGCTGAGGTTGACGAATTCCACGCCGCGCTGCTCGCAGGCCGCGTGGAGCCGGCGATACTCGGTGTCGATCTGGGCCAGATCACGGGCCAGCGAGTGCCGGCCGGTGTTAGCGAAGAAATGATGATCGGTGAAGTCGACGCCGATGAGCCCAATGCGCCTGGCCCCCATGTAGAGGGCGAGCATCGCCGCGACGTAGGGCGAATTGCGGGTGTAAGCGAGGACATTCGGGTTGTCGAGATCGGTGCCGCCGCGCTTGCCGAGGAGCACCTTGACGACGTGCGGATGGCGGATGCCGAGGTTGACGTGCGTGAAGACGGCGCGAGCGCCCGACGATTCGACGTGCTGAAAGCGGTCGCGCGTGAATTGCGACCGCGTATTCAGCACCACCAGGTAGTCGGGCTGGAAGAGCCGGCCGACGTCGTTGACGCCAATCGTCAAGAAGCGCTCGGGATTCTCCAGCGTCGACAGCGACGTGCCGCAGCCACAGACGATCATGGAGGCGCCGGCATGATAGTCGCGGAACCCCTGGAGCGTTTTCGGAAGTGCCTCCGTAGAAACTTCCAGTTCTGCGACCATGTCTAGACGAGAGTGGGCGAGACGCTCTGGGACCACCAGGTATCCGAAACGCCGCTGACATCGATCGGGATCTGGTCGAGCTGGATGAGCGGCAAATGGTCGCCGGCGACGACTGCGAAGACCGTGACGGCGAGATTGAGCAGCGCCCCCTGTTGCGACGGCCCAGTGTTGAGGTACCACCCCGCGATCTCCTGGGCGAGTTGCCCTGCGATCGTCTCGATCGGCGACGCCTTGAAATCGAGACCATCGGCGAGGAGGATGGCGTCGGAGGCAATGAGCGCTGGGCCGCCGCTCTGGGGAACGGCGAGCTGCCAGGAGTATCCCGCGCTGACTCGGAACGTCGAGGTCCATTGCGCGGCCGGATTTGCCAGCGGCGTGAAGATGTCGATCAGAGTTTTCTGTAGTCCCGCCTCGTCCGGCTGGACCGTCGGGAGGGTGGCGCGATGGATGAGCGGGATGACCGAGGTCGGGAAGGTGACGATCTCGGTCTCGAGCACGAAATCGGGATTCGTCAGCTCGTCGGTGACCAGCTCCGCATTGCGGCGAATGTGCGCGCTCGCGACGGCGTTCTGCCGCTCCTGGAGATCGATCCCCACGAAAGTAAAGACGAGGCGGTCGAAGGTCTGAATCGAGAATTTGTGAGAGAGCACCCACCATCCTCGGTTCGGCGTTTCCGCGGCCTGCGCCTGCGAGCGGTCGGGCGTCCAGCTCTCGCTCTGGTCGCCATTGTAAACGGTGACGGTCGGCCAATAAGCGGGATTCGAGGCGCCGGGAGAGTCGCTGGAAAAGTCCGACTGCCCGTAAAACCAGACTGTCTGCGACGACTTGCTGTCGCGCAGGATCTGGAAGCTATCGATGATCTGTTCTTCCGCGAACTCGGAAAAGTTCATGGTGGGCGCGTAGAGGCCCGCCCACGCGGTGGCCACGTCCGTGCTTTTCGTGGCGAAGGTGGCGGCGAGCTGCGCCGGATCGTTCGGCGACGGATTGAGCGCGGCGGCGAATTGCCTCGTCGCGAGCGCGGCACTGGAGGGGAATGCCTCTTTCACGATGCCGGGGAACTGGGAAAGGTTCGCCTGATACCAGCTCAGGAAATCGTTCAACGCCGCAAGCAGCGCGAGGCACCCCTGCTGCGGGGAACCGTTCGCTTGCGCCTGCATGTAGGATGCCGCCAAACCGACGTTGTAGGTGATCTCGAAGAACAGGTCGTCCTGCGCGCTCCAGTTCGGCGTGACGTCGAGCACGTATTCCCAGAGCAGCGCCGCGTCCATTTCGGCGCTGATCGACGGCGAGAACGGCGACGGAAGGGGTGACGCGCTCGCGGTCTGCGAATTCAGCGAGGGCGGCGTGGGAGCGAAGATCAGCGGAATCGGAATGCCTGCCAGATCCGTGATCGGTTTGCGCAACGCCGAATCGCCGGGCCGCAGAAACTTCAGCCACGACGAGGCGGTGTAGGCGCCCGCGCCCACCGGATCGGAATCGGTGAAGTCGTGCTGCAAATACGTGATGTCGTAGGTGAGCGGCAGATAAAGCGCTTCCTGCTTGCCGGGCTGGGCGACCGTCAGCAGGGACGTCAGCCATGGCGAAGACGTTCCGGATTCGATGTCGAGCTCACCCGGGGTCAGGGTGTATGGCGTCTGCGCCTCGGGCGTCGCCGCGGCCGCGGGCGAGCCGCTGATGATTGGACCGACCGCACCGAACAGCATCGGCGGTTGGGTGACCCCGGGCGAGTTTGCCCCCGCGGCCTCCATCGTCGCGGGCGCCTGCACGATCG
>JBAPMH010000216.1:0-3549 GCA_049278515.1 Chthoniobacterales bacterium | reverse complement strand
CGCAATGTCTCCGATTTTTCGGCAAACGCCGGGGTGGATTCGACCGGAGGCGGCGCCGCTGTTGCCGCCGGAGTGGGGCTAAGGCCGGGGGCCGGGCTTGCCGCGGCGATCGACGAGTCCTGCGGCGTCGGCGTGGGCGAGACAGTTACCGGGACGCGCGGCGGGGCGTGGGAGACGCTGTAGATTTGCCAGCCGACCAGCCCGAGAACGCAAAGCGTGACGGCAATCCATGCTTGTCGATCCATAAGAGCTGCCCGCCGGGCTATTCACAATGTGGGAGCGGCCTTTGCGCCGCGAATGCCGCGCTCGTCGGGGCACACAGGCCCCTCCCACTCTTTGGCGGCACGGGATCATGTCCTCGCCCACCCCACGGATGGCAACGGCCCAATCGGCGCACCCCGAGCCAGGTCCCCCGAAGCACGCCGTGTGTTTCCAGAGCCTCCAGAAAATAGGCCGAGCACGTCGGTTCAAATCGACAGCCGCCGCCCGGTCCCTCGAGAAATGAGAGCACCGGCGAGAGCAGGATTTGGTAACCGCGAATAAAAAGACGCGCCAGGAAAACCATCAGGGCGCTAGAATAGAAGCGCGCTCCGCGAGGCGCAACCACTCATCTTTCAGCTCGCCATAACTGGCCCGCGCCGCGGCCTGACGCGCCACGACAACGAACCAAAAACCGGGCCGCAACCTTGATTGTTCGGTCCGCACCATGTCCCGCAGGCGTCGGCGGACCCGATTCCGCGTCACCGCGCCGCCGAGTCTCTTGGAGGTGACAAAGCCAGCCCGAAAGCCCGATTCGTCCTTCCGGGCAAACACGCCCAGGACCAGAAAGCGGCCTCGCTCTGCTGTTCCTTCGGACCTGACCCGGCCGAATTCCACCGGCGTAGTCAATCGCTTCGTCTTCGGAAACGAAAGGCGCGGACGCGCAGTGGGTTGCATAGCACCAGCATAACACGTCCCGGAACCCCTTGGAGCCTACACGCCCCCGTGCCGCGGATTTGTTCCTGTTCTTCCTCTTGCTCTTGCTCTTGCTCTTGCTCTTGCTCTTCGGGCATTCGACGCGCGCTCAAAGGATCATGAGCAAGATCAGGATCATGAGCAGGACGGATCGAGGCTAAACCCGGCTCTAGGTCTGTTAGGCCGTCATTTGTACAGCAAAAGTCTTCCCACGGACCAGGCCACGGGAAGACTCTTGAATTTAAGGAGCTGGAAAACTTACGGGCTCGGACTGGATGTCGTCGTCGTCGTTGTTTCTTTCTTCTCCGTCGAGGCCGGCGGATTCACGACCGTGTTTGTCGTCTCTTTTTTCTCCGTGGTGGCTGGCGGATTTACGACGGTGGTGTTGTGTTCGACTTTCTTTTCAGCCCCAGGCGAAGCTGCGGGAGTAACAACGGTTTCCTTTTGCTCGCACGCCCCGACAAGCGCGGCGCTGGCTAAAATGCAGAGTAGTTTTTTCATAGGTGTTGGATTGGCTGCCCCTGGTGGGGCCAAGCCTGAATCGGCCCGCGACAACTTTTCGGCCTTGCCAACGGTAAACTTTCGCCAGGGCTGCGCCGGCAGCGTTCGGCCCTAAAAGGGCGCCTGGTATTTCAACCCGTGCGCTTCCGCGACCGCTGCGTAGGTCATTTTTCCCTCGAGCGTGTTGATGCCGCCCGTAAGGGCCGGCTGCTTTTTGCACGCTCCTTCCAAACCCAAATCGGCCAGCAACTCGACGTAGCGCGCCGTGGCGTTGCTCAACGCCTGGGTCGACGTGCGCGCGTAGGCGCCCGGCATGTTCGCGACACAGTAGTGCGTGACCTCTTCCTTCACGTAAACCGGATTCTGATGCGTGGTCGCATGCGACGTTTCCGCGCATCCGCCCTGGTCGATCGCGATGTCCACGAAGACGCTGCCCGGTCTCATTTTTCGCAACATTTCGCGAGTGATCAGCTTCGGCGCCTTCGCGCCCGGAACCAGGACCGCGCCGATGAGGAGATCGGTTGTCGGCATCAACTCGGTCAGATTCGCTTCGTTTGAATAAAGGGTCTTCACGTTCGGCATGGTCAGGTCGAGGAAACGCATCCGTTCGCCGTCGACTTCGAGAATCGTCACGTCGGCTTTCAATCCCATTGCCATCCGGGCCGCATTCACTCCGGAAGTACCACCGCCAATGACGACGACTCGGCCCGGCAAAACGCCCGGGACGCCGCCTAACAAAACGCCGTTGCCGCCATTATGTTTTGCCAGGTAATAGGCGCCCATCACCACGGACATCCGGCCCGCGATTTCGCTCATCGGCTCGAGCAACGGCAGCTTGTTGCCAACCTGGATCGTTTCGTAGGCCACGCCCGCGACCCGGGATTTCAATAACGCATCCGTGAGCGGTTTGCTCGCCGCGAGATGCAGGTAGGTGAAAAGAATCTGCCCTTTCCGCAAAAGTCCGTACTCCGCCTTCAACGGTTCCTTCACTTTCACGATCATGTCGGCCTGCGCGTAAACTTTCCTGGCCGTGTCGACAATCTGCGCTCCCGTATCGACGTATGCCTGGTCGGGATACCCCGCTCCCACCCCGGCGTTTTTCTGGACCAGAACGGTGTGGCCACGCCGCGTCAGGGTGGTGGCGGTGGAAGGAATGAGCCCAACGCGGTGCTCTTGCGCCTTAATTTCTTTGGGAACGCCGATGATCATTTGGAAGAGAGTGACATGTGACGAGTGACAAGTGACAAGCAAAAAATCGTGAAGTGGCTTCTTTTCTGGTCACATGTCACCGGTCGTTTTTTAGTTCAACGACGGATCATCGGGCGCGGCGGCCAGCATCTTGTACCACGGGCCGAGGCCACGCATGATTTCAAACCAGAGCTTGGGCAGGCGAGCCGGGGTGAGCGAGGCGCGGGTTGGTTTTTGCAAAATCCAGGCTTGCTGTTTCATCTCGGCTTCGAGCTGGCCCGCGCTCCAGCCCGCGTATCCGACAAAGGCCCGGACCGACGCCGGATCCTCCTCCACGAGTTGATGCGCTTCGTCCACGCCCACATTGTGATTCAAGCGAAGCCCTTCCCCCGATTGCCATTCAAAGGCGGCAAACATCAGTTGGTTTTTCCCAACGGGCCCGCCCAGAAATACCGGCACATCGGCGAGGCCGTCCGGGGGCGCTTCATTTACCAAATCGGCCACCTGCTTATCCAAGGGGCGATTAAGGATCACCCCAATCGCTCCCTCGTTTGCGTCGTGCGAAGAAATGAACAGAACCGCGCGCCGGAAATTGGGATCGAGCATGTTCGGGTGAGCCACGAGCAGTGAGCCAGCCAGGCTCAGCTCCATGCCATCGCCGAGATTGCGCATAAGAAACTAGAAGCTGCCCCGGCGGGTCATGCAACGAGTTTCAAAGGCCCCACGCGGTCCCTCCCTGTTCTTCTTGCTCTTGCTCTTACTCGTGCTCGTGCTCGTGCTCGTGCTCGTGATCGCAATTATGCCTCCCAGCAAAGAAAACACATACGCCCGATCTGCTCTGAGTCCCGAAGGGACATCGGATTAAAGCCCGGAGTGAAGCGCAGCGGAACTCCGGGCTTTAATCCT
>JBAPMH010000215.1:0-4512 GCA_049278515.1 Chthoniobacterales bacterium | reverse complement strand
CACAGGACCGCCTTGAAACGTTGGCGGATATGTTCCTGCTATTGTTCACCACATTGGCAGTTCTCTGAACATAATATACTGGAAATAAAAGGATTGGAGGCGAGGGGAGTTGAACCCCTGTCCTAATCGCTCTCTCCACAAGCTTCTACATGCTTAGCCGTTGATTATCTTTAGGAGGCCGGACGTTGCATCGGCACACGCCGTCCACCGAGCGACCACGAAATCCTTCACCGTCCGGCGCGGTCACTCCGCCGTCCGATTAGCCTGCTGTCCATGTTTCCGGCCGTAGCAGGCGTCCAACCGAAAACATCGCGGTCAATTAAGCCGCGAGAGCGAGATCTTGGTGATCTGCGTTTATTTTTTTTGGTCCGGATTTTAACGAGGCCAACGAACCATCCTCGACATGCCGCCTGCGCTTCAAACAACGAGTCGAAGCCAGTACGCCCCCAGTTTTGTTGGAGAAAGAATTATGGCGCAAAGAGTCATGTGACGCAACTGATCCAGGTTCCCTCCGGGGCTTCGTCCCGCATAGAAATCGCTTGCGGAGAAGCGCCGCCTGCCGCACGACTTCCTCCATGCCGGAGCTGAAAGATTTCGCCAGCTCCGTTGCGATTGTCGTTTCGAGTTGTGACGCTTTCTTCGATGTGTGGCGCCCGTTCGTCTTCTTCTTCCGCCAACATTGGGGCGACTGCCCCCTGGCGCGCTTTCTCATTGTTAATCGCCTCCGGGTTCGTTCCCAATTCATCGAGCCGATTGCGGTGGGACCGGACCAGGATTGGGCAGCCAACATGGACATCGCGCTCAAGCGGATCCCGCATCCCTACATTCTGTATTTCCAGGAGGATTATTTTCTGAATGGACCCGTGAATCGGGAGCAGTTAGCCCGGGATTTCGCCTATGCGCGCGAAAATGACGTCGCTTCACTGTGCTTCCATCCCCGGTCTCAAACTGAACCTGGTTTTGCGCCGCTGAACGATCGCTTCGGAGTCGTTCCCCGGGAATCCGATGGCCGTACCCGGCTCCAGGTGACTTTGTGGAAAAAAGAGGTGCTCCAATCCACGCTCCGGCTGGGTGAATCGGCGTGGAACATGGAGGCCCGGGCCAGCGACCGGACCCGAGATCTGCTCGTCCTTTCGTATTTCCAACGGGATAAAGCTCCAATTCCCTATTTGATGTCAGCGATTTCGCGGCGGCTTTGGACCCCCGAAGCAGTAGCCCTGTGCCGCCAGGAGGGTGTCCGCATTCAGCCGCATTTCCGGCTAGAGCACAGCGACGTTGCCTGGCGCCGCCGCTTTCGCCGCGCCGTGGGACGCGTTAACCTCGCCCTCGCGCTGGCGCGCCAACGGAACCGGGAGATCGATCTCGATGGTCCGTTCCAGTGACCGGCCGGCGACCGATTGGAGCCTGCGCGAAAAGTAAGAGACGGTCGAAGCGAGGACTCGCTTCGATGCTAATCTGGGCCTGCGATCCGATGGAACCGACGTCACAAGTGAAAATCCCCGGCGGTGATGCGCAGGCCTGGCTTGAGGGACTTAATCGCGCCCTTCTCGATTCCGCCCTCGACTGCGTCATTGCCATTAATCGGCATGGTAATGTTATTGAATTCAATCCGGCCGCGGAACGCGTTTTTGGGTTTAAGCGCACGGAAGCGATCGGCAAAGAGCTGGCGGAACTGATCATTCCACCCGCGCTCCGCGAACAACACCGCCAGGGCCTCGAGCGTTACCTTCAAACCGGCGAAGGCCCCGTCCTCGGACGTCGGATCGAGGTCACCGCCGCTCGCGCCGACGGTTCCGAAATTCTCGTAGAACTGGCGATCACTCCTTTTCGCGTCCACGGAGAGCCGGTCTTCGCGGCTTATCTCCGCGACATCACCGACCGAATCCGCGGCGACGAGGCGAGCCGGCGCCTCGCTGCGATCATCGAATCTTCAGATGACGCAATCGTGAGCAAAGACCTCAACGGCATCATCACCAGTTGGAACGCTAGTGCGCAGCGTCTTTTTGGCTACTCGGCCGAGGAAATTGTGGGCAAATCGATTCTCACTCTCATCCCGCCGGACCGGCAGCACGAAGAGCCCGGTATCCTGGCCAAGGTTCGCCGTGGCGAGCGGATCGATCACTACGAAACGGTTCGCCGCAAGAAGGACGGGACGTTGTTCGATATTTCGGTCACGGTGTCGCCCCTGAAAGACAAGAGCGGCCAGATCGTCGGCGCATCGAAAATCGCGCGCGACATCTCCGACCGCGTCCGGAGCGAAAAATGGCGCACCGTCCAATACACGATAGCGAACCTCCTGGCCGGCTCGTCATCGATCGGCGAGGCCGGCCCGGCTATCATTGAAGCCACCGCGGCCGTAGGCGACTGGGTGGCCGGCTCGATCTGGCTGCGCGAAGGGGAGCCCGAAGCTTGGGTCTGCAAGGCGACATGGCACCGGGAGTCGGCCGGCCTTTCGGAATTTGCCGACACGACAAAGGCCATGCGTCTCAAACCGGAGGAAGGCCTGCCGGGGCGGGTGCTGACTGCCCGAAAACCCACCTGGTTCGAAGACCTGGCGACGAATCCAAACTTTCCCCGGGCCTCCGCCGCCGCGGCTGCGCACCTTCGCGGCGGATTCGCCTTCCCGCTGATGGCGGAGGGAGAAATGAACGGCGTGCTCGAATTGTTTAGTTCAAAAAAAATCCAGGCAGACCGCGATCTCTTGTCTCTAATGGAAGTGCTCGGCAGCCAGATCGGGCTCTTCATTCATCGGCGAAAACTCGACGCGGAATTGAAGCGGCAAAAAGAAGCCGCCGAAGCAGCCAACGCCGCCAAGGACCGTTTTCTCGCCACTCTCAGCCACGAATTGCGCACCCCGCTGACGCCGATTCTCATCTGGGCCGGCGGAATGGTGAAGGACCCATCGCTTTCGAGCGAGATTTCCGAAGGGCTCGAGATGGTTTGCCGTAACGTCGAACTGGAGGCCCGGCTCATCGACGATCTTCTCGATCTGACCCGAATCGCTCGCGGAAAGCTGAATCTTCATCTGCGCAAGTCCGATGCTCACGAGCTGTTGCACCACACCACGGAGATCGTGCAGGACGAGATTTCTTCCCGAAAGCTCAGGCTCTCTCTGGAACTCAACGCCACCGATCACATGGTGATGGCCGACGAATCACGGTTACAACAGGTATTCTGGAACCTGCTCAAGAATGCCTCGAAATTTACGCCCCGCCAGGGCGAGGTCATCGTCCGCACCTCGAATCCACGACCGCAAGCCCTCCATGTCGAGATTCGCGACACCGGGATCGGCATCGAGCCCGACAATCTCGAGAAAATCTTTGAGGCCTTCGAGCAAGGCAGCACGCGGCGTGAAGGCCTCGGGCTCGGACTCGCGATCAGCAAAGCTATCGTCGAAATGCACCGCGGCTCGATCCGCGCGTTCAGTGAAGGGCCCGGCAAAGGCGCCAAGTTCGTGATCGACCTGGAGACCGCAGCGTAATGTGGGAGGGGCCTTTGCGCCCCGACGAATCTACTTCACCGGCCGCGCCACCAGGATCCCGGAATGGGTACTGAACCGGTAGAGGTAACTCGACAGGGTGGAATCGATCACGACCTTTCCATAATTCCGCGGCGCGGAAGCGTGCATGAAATGGAGCGACCCATCCGGTTGCCGGATTGCCAGGCCGACGTGCGAAGTGGAGAACAAATGCCGGCCATCCCGCGACACGATCCCGATTACATCGCCGCTCTGGAGTTTGCCTTCGATCGACGCCACCCGGCTTTTCGGAATCTGATAGAGCGGCCGGCTCGACACCCGCGACTCCATTTGGCCTAACGGTCCCAATAACGACCGGTTCGCTGCCAGATAACGGTAATGCCGCCAGCCCACCGTCATTTCGCGCGCCGAGTGCGGAACGCTCACGCCCCCCAGACTCCGCGTTAAGTCGTTGACGAGACCGCGCCGGTCGTTATCCGCCAGCCAATCCTCCAGATAATGAAGTCGCGATAAATATTCGCCGGTGCAAGTTCCACCCCGATAGCGATCGAGCTCGACATAGTGAAGGAGTCGCTCCGGCGTCCAGTTCTCCGGCGACTCGGCCATCATCCGCGACATGCCGAGCGCAGTCTCGAAAAACGTCCAGCAATCCAAACCCAGAAAATTCACTGAGGGCGCTTCGATCCGATTATCGATTTCCAGCGTGTAATTTTTGTAGCGCGTTCCGGTCATCTCCTTGCCGATGGTCACCGTCCGCTCGCCCAGCGGCAATGCGGCCCAGTTTCCCGCTTTCGCCTTGGCCACAATCGCGTCGAACTTGTCGCGACCCTTGAACACCGTCGAGAACGGCAGCGAATCCGCGTGCGCCATTCCCACCAACCCAAAACCAAACAGAATAGTGATAACTTTCCGCATAAGGTGAGTTGGAATGTAAACAGGATTTACAGGATGAACAGGATTCCGAAGTACGACCAACGTCCTACCCCCCTCAATCTGCATTAACGTGGGAGCGACCTTTGCGTCGCGATTTCTTC
>JBAPMH010000214.1:0-19213 GCA_049278515.1 Chthoniobacterales bacterium | reverse complement strand
CAATAGGATGGCCCAACGAAGCGGCGTGCACGCGAATCTGGTGAGTTCGTCCTGTTTGCGGAAAGGCGCGGATGATCGCAAATCGTTCACCTTGTGGACCGGCAAATCGTGCTTCAACGCGAAACTCCGTCCGGGCGGGAGAGCCTGCGGGATGAATCATTTGTTTGAGCCAGATCGCCGAGGGGCCATGCGCTCCCTTCCGGGCGAGCGCCGCATCCACCGAAGTCGTTTCCCATCCCGGCCAGCCCCAGACAATCGCCAGATATTCTTTTGCGATTCGGTGTTCCTGCATGAGCAGACCGAAACGGCGCGCCGCGTGCGCGTTCTTGGCCACCAGGACGAGCCCGCTCGTTTCGCGGTCCAGCCGATTAACGATCGAAACCTGCCCGCCATTGGCAATCTCAAACGCGAGGAGTTGTTTCAGTTCGCCCCAAAGCGTGCGTCCGCTACCCGGCTTCGTGGGATGAACCAGAAGAAACGGCGGCTTCTCGACGACGATGAAATCCTCTCGCTCCGCCACAATCGAGAAGTGGCGGGCATGGTTTGCACCGGTGGCGTCCGTGGCGGATAGAGCCCCCTTGATCTCGCTTCGGAATGTCACGCGCGAATATAGGACCGGCGAGCGCACGGTGCACGCCCTGGGCGGCGTCTCGGTCGAAATCGCGCGCCGGGAATTCGTGGCCGTCCGGGGCCCAAGTGGTTGTGGGAAGAGCACGCTCATCCATCTTCTGGCCGGGCTTGATCAGCCGACGGCCGGCGAGATTTTTGTCGACGGTCTTGCGTTGCACACAGCGGACGATGCCGCGCTGACCCAGTTCCGTCGCCGCCAGGTCGGCCTGGTCTTTCAATTCTTCAATTTGCTGCCGACCATGAATGTCCGGGAGAACATCTCCTTTCCGCTGCTTTTGCAGGGGGTTTCCCCGCGGGAAAGCGACGAGCGCGCCATGGAGTTAGTCGAATTGGTGGGGCTGGGGGAACGGTCGGATCATTTCATTCATCAACTCAGCGGCGGCGAACAACAGCGCACGGCCATCGCGCGGGCGCTGGTTCATCAGCCCTCGCTCCTGATCGCGGACGAGCCGACGGGAAACCTCGATTCCCAATCGGCCGCGTCGGTCATGGAGCTCCTCGAGAAAATTGGCCGGGAGGCAATGACGACGCTGATTGTCGTTACCCACAGCAATGAAGTGGCCCGCGCCGCCAGTCGCCGGATCGAGATGCGCGACGGCAAAATTGTCGATGATTCTACGCGCGCTTCGTAATCGTGCTCCTGCTCGTGCTCGACCATTCTTAAGCCCGTTTTTTCGATCACGATCACGAGCACGAGCACGATTACGAATGGGGAGAGGCGATTCCTTTACTTGACCGGCCGGAGGAAACCGCGTTACCTAAACGCCCAGCCTCGACCAGGAAGCCAACGCACTTGGAACTCAAAGACATCAAAGCCGTCATCGACCTGATGAAGAAGAACGACTTGTCGGTCTTCGAAATGGAAAAGGACGGGTTCAAACTCAAATTGCAGAAGGGCGCGGGCGAACAAACCGTCTTTACGGCCCCCGCGGCTGCTGCTCCGACGCCGGCGACGGCACCCGCACCGCCTGCCCAAACTCCGGCGCCTGAAGTCCAGGCAAGTGGAGCGCTCAAGGATATCCTGTCGCCGATGGTGGGCACCTTTTACCGGGCCGGTTCGCCGGAATCGCCGCCCTTTGCGGATGTGGGCAAGGAGGTCTCGGAAGAATCCGTCGTCTGCATTATCGAGGCGATGAAAGTCATGAACGAAATCAAAGCGGAAGTTAAAGGCGTCATCGCCGAGGTCGTGGCCGAAAACGGGAAGCCGGTCCAGTTCGGCCAGGTCCTTTTCCGGGTGAGATAGTTGAGAGTTGGCGGTTGAGAGCCGGCTGAACGCAACTGTCATGATTGCCCTGGGAGCTCAGTTTCTCTCTACTCTCAACTAGAGGCTCTCAACTAATGTTCGAGAAAATTCTTATCGCGAACCGGGGCGAAATCGCGCTCCGCATCATCCGGGCCTGCAAGGAGCTGGGGATCAGGACTCTCGCCGTCTATTCCGAGGCCGACGTCGATTCGCTCCATGTCCAACTGGCCGACGAAGCGATCTGCATCGGCGCGGCGCCCAGCTCGGAAAGTTATCTGAAGATCGACCGGATCATGAGCGCCGCCGAAGTGGGCGACGTGGATGCGATCCATCCCGGTTACGGTTTCCTGGCCGAGAACGCGCACTTCGCGGAAGTCTGCGAGAGCTGCAAGATCAAGTTCATTGGGCCGCCGGCCAGCGCGATGCACGCGATGGGTGACAAGAATTCCGCCCGCGCCTGCGCCCGCAAAGCCGGTGTCTCCGTCACTCCGGGCAGCGATGGAATCGTCGAGACCGAGGAAGAAGCGGTGAAGGTTGGGCGCAAGATCGGTTATCCGCTCATGATCAAAGCCGTGGCCGGCGGAGGGGGACGGGGCATGCGGGCGGCGCACAACGAAGCCAGTCTTGCCGCCGCTTTTCATGCCGCGCGGACGGAGGCCGAGAAAGCCTTTGGGAACGGCGCGGTCTATATCGAGAAGCTCATCGTCAATCCGCATCACATTGAATTTCAAGTCATGGCGGACAGTCACGGGCACACGGTTCATCTGGGTGAGCGTGATTGCTCGATTCAGCGCCGTAACCAAAAGGTGATTGAGGAATGTCCCTCGCCGTTGATCTCTCCCGGGCTCCGCAAGAAGATGGGGCACGCCGCGGTCAAACTGGCGGAAGCAGTCGGATACGAGAATGCCGGCACCCTGGAATTCCTGGTCGATAACGACGGCCATTATTATTTCATTGAGATGAACACGCGGATCCAGGTCGAACACACGATCACGGAAGAGGTTTATGGGTGCGATCTGGTCAAAGAACAAATCCTGATCGCGGCCGGCGAACGGCTCTCACCACACATCGCCCACGCCGAACCACGGCTGCATGCCATTCAGTGCCGCATCAATGCCGAAGATCCCGAGAGAAACTTCCAGCCGTCTCCGGGGCGGATTGCCTTTTATTACGCGCCCGGTGGACGCGGAGTAAGAATCGACTCTCACGCCTATACCGGCTATGTCGTCCCGCCGTATTACGATTCGATGATCGCCAAGCTGATCACGGTCGGCGCGACCCGCGCTTCGGCGATTGCCAGAATGCGCCGGGCCCTGGATGAATATTACATCACGGGAATCAAAACGACGGTCCCGTTCCACAGCGCCATCATGCGCAATGCCGAATTCATTAACGGCACCTACGACACCGGTTTCGTGGAACGCGTCATGAACTCGGACAACTTCGAGTTAAAGCCGACCCCGACGCGATTGCACGAGTAGACCGCCCTTGAGTCCCGCCGATCTCAGCCGCAGCCGGCTCTATGGCATCCTGGATTTGGGATATGTGGACGCGCCGGAGGTGGAGAGAGTTGCCGGGCAAATGATCGAAGGCGGCGTTGATCTGATTCAACTTCGCGCCAAGAAGCATTCGGTGGAGGAAATTTCGACGACCGCCGCGGCATTGCGCTCGATTACCCGCGACGCGGGCATTGCGTTGATAATCAACGATCATTCCGAGATCGCGCGAGCGATCCAGGCGGATGGAGTGCACGTCGGCCAGGACGACCCCTCCATCGCCGAAGTCCGGAGCGTCGTCGGACCGAATTGCGTGGTCGGAAAGTCGACTCACAGCCTCGATCAGGCGATTCGCGCTTTTTACGAAGGCGCGGACTACATTGGCTTCGGCCCCATTTTTCACACGCCGACGAAGCCTGACTATCAGCCGGTAGGCCTGGAAGAAATCCACCGGGTCCATGAAGCCGTCCGAATTCCGATTTTCTGCATTGGCGGCATCAAGCTGGACAATTTGCCGAAACTGATCGAAGCAGGGGCCCAACGCGTCGTGATTGTCTCCGGTCTCTTGCAGGCCACTGACATCGCTGGTTATGCGCGAGCAGTGAAAGACTCACTTAATCGAAAATCGAAATTCGAAAATCAAAAATAAAAGAATGTCTGTTCTCATCGTTGGTTCCATTGGTCTCGACACCGTCAAAACTCCGGTAGAGGAACACGCCGACTTGCTCGGCGGATCGGCCTCCTATGCCGCGCTGGGCGCGAGTTTTTTTTCGCCGGTCAAACTGGTCGGCATTGTGGGCGACGATTTTCCGGCTTCTGAATTTGAATTCTGGAAATCGCGCCAAATCGACGCCGCCGGGGTCCAACGCGTGGCGGGGAAGACATTCCGATGGTCGGGCGAGTACGCCTGGGACATGAACACGCGGGAGACCCGCTCGATCGCCCTGAATGTGTTCGAACATTTTCGACCGGCGCTGCCCGAATCGTATTCCGAGACCGCGTTTGTTTTGCTGGCCAACATCGCTCCGGCTCTTCAAGCGCACGTCCTCGACCAGATGAAACGGCCGCGGTTCATCGTAGCAGACACGATGGACCTCTGGATTGAAACCACCCGGGACGATCTCGACGCCTTGTTGCCCCGGGTCGATCTTCTTATCCTGAACGACAGTGAAGCGCGCGAGCTGACCAAGGAGACAAGCTTGATCAAAGCCGGTCGCAAGATTCTCAAGTCAGGCCCGAAATATGTCGCCATCAAAAAAGGGGAGCACGGCGCGCTTCTTTTCGGCGAGAACGAATTCTTCAGCTGCGGCGCCTATCCGCTGGAGGATATCCACGATCCGACGGGGGCAGGGGACACGTTTGCCGGCGGGATGGCCGGCTACCTGGCGAGCAAGGAGGCGACGCCAGACTTCGCTCATCTTCGCCGCGCGGTCATTTATGGAAGCGTGCTGGCCAGCTTCAATGTCGAGGCGTTCAGCCTGGAGCGAATGCGCACGCTCACGCAGGAAGAGATCCGTGCCCGTTACGACCTGTTTCGAGCCATGACCTCGTTCGACGAAGTGGCCTGATCAATAACCGGACGGCCGCTGGGAAGGCTGAGGAAGGTGATAAGACGGGTCAGGTTGGTGAGGCGCGGGGCCGTGGCTGGCCGCGTATTCTTCGTCGGTCATTAAGGTATTGTCGGCGCAGCCGCCGAACAGCAGCGTGCAACAAATCGACGCGAGGATGAGAGCCAATTTCATAGGATCAATTTTAGCGTTCGGGAGGTTTGGGAAGATTTCGAGCGAAATCCTCACGCGCTTTGGTCTCCGCTTTGGCCTGGGCCGGATCCTGGGGCGGCGGAGGCGGAGGAGGGCCACCGGAACAGCCCGCTAGAAAAGCGAGGGCGACGAATAAAAACAGAAGTCTCATCGACTTGGAAAGACCCCTCAAGGAAGCGAAAAGTTGCGGCCGATTGTCCATGAACCGTTGATTTATCCCCAGCGTCCCTAATCTACCAGACCGGGCGAGGCAATGCGAAAAGAAGTTTTTTCATCCAGAAAAAATCCCGGCGGAACGATCTTATGCCCACTCAACGGCGGCCTGCCGTGTCATCCCGAGCCGCAGTAGACGGTGAGGGATCTCCCGGGCGCTAACCGGTCACCCCCGACAAAGGCGACAGGTTCGGCAGCGTTCGCTTCGAATGACGCGTCAGCATTTTTAGCGTGGCCCAAACTGCGACTGGGAGGTCCCTCGGCGCGCTCCGCCAGCCTCGGGATGACAATCGCGGCTTTCCGGTGCTATCGCGATCAGGGCTTGTCAGGCTGCGATCAACCCGATAGGTGATCTTTCCGTGGGCCCTCGACCTACGATTTTTGTTTCCGCGGTAAGCAAGGAATTGCGCAGCGCGCGGCAACTCGTGGCCAACACTCTGACCTTTCTGGGATACGAGCCCGTCTGGCAGGAGATCTTCGGGACGGAAACAGGCGATCTGCGGCAGATGCTGCGGGACAAGATCGACCAAAGCAAGGGAGTGGTGCAGCTCGTCGGTCAATGTTACGGCGCGGAGCCGACGACACCGGATCCGGATTTCGGCCGCGTGAGCTACACCCAATACGAGGCGCTCTACGCCCGGAAAAAAGGGACCAAGGTCTGGTACCTTTTCATGGACGAGGATTTTCCGATCGATCCGCACGAGCCGGAACCGGAGGAGCAGCGCCAGCTCCAGGCGGCGTATCGAGGTGTGCTCAAGGCCGACTCGCACCTGTTCCACCCGCTCAAAACCCGGGAAGCGCTCGAAGCGGGCGTGCTCAAGCTGCGCGACGATCTCACCGAATTGCGGAAAGGCGCCCGCCGTTGGGCGTGGGGAATTGCAGCGGTGCTCGGTTTCGTGGCGCTACTCGTTATCTGGCTCGTGGCCGGCCAAGGCAAAGTGTCCAGCAAGATCGACAAGAGCCAGGCGACCCTGGAGAAGATCGCTGACCGGTTCGAAGCGCTCTCGGGAAACGGCGGCATCATTCAAAACGCGAAAACGCCGGAAGAGCATTATCACAATGCTCGAATCAACGAGCTGGGCGGCAACTTCGCCGCGGCCCGCAAGGAATACGCGGAATATTTGTCCGCCAATCTGGAAGCGCTCGATCCGTGGTTGAGTTATTCGGCCATGTTAAAGGTTGCGGAAGGCAAGACCGGGGCCCTCGAAGCGCTGCGCTACTTCGATAAGTTGACGCCGCGCACCGTCTCCTACGAAACGGCGGTGGCCATGCTCGAAGACGGCGAAGTCCGGGTCAAGAAGCTGGAGGCACTCGCGTTGAGTCACCCGGAATTTGGCCCGCTCCCGTGGCTCCTGAGCCAGGAATTCTCCGAGGGGCGGCGCGGCGAACAGACCCTCGCGGATCAGCGCGCGGAAAAAGAGTGGCTTCAGAAGTACCGGGACGCCCAGGCCGGGGGTAAATTTCTCCGCTATTTTCTCGATAAAAAAGAAGCCCAAAGGTGGGTGGAGGTCGCGGAAACGCGCTGGGCCAAGCTTTCCAGCCTGCCCGAAAACGTTCTCGAAAATCCCGTCACCTTCATGGTCCAGGAGGCCCGGGATGGCTGGGACATCATTCTCCAACTGGCGGACTGGCGAGCCAAGGAGGTTTTCTACAGGCTCGATGGGCAGGGCGATTTCAAGTCCACGGGATTTCTTGCGAACAAGAATCCGCAAACTGGGACGGACATGATCGACTCACGAGTCCACTTAAAAAATCTCGCGCCCGGCGAACACGCGATGGAGGTGAAATACCTGGATCGGACCGACAAGAGCAACGGCCCTTATTCGTTCAAGTTTTCCACCGTGAACGCGCGGCTCACCGTGGCGAAGACGGCCCTCAATGCCGAGAAACCGGCCTGGGTGCTCTTTATCCCGGGTCCGCCCCGGCGTCTCTGTTTCACAATTCTGCTGATGTATCGCCCAGCCATAAGGGAAATTCGATACTCCCTCGGCAACGACGCCCTTGACCAGACGTTCAAGTTCAAGCCGACCGACAAAATGATGACGATCGACGACGTGCCGTCGGTCGATCAGTGCATGGTCGTTCCAAATGACACCCAATTCGCGTCCGTGCAGGTCACTTACGGTGACGGCACGAAGTCCGCGGTCCGAAAATACGCGCCGGAATGACCGGCTCCACCGGCTTCGCCGGAAATCCCAAATCCCAAGCTCCAAACAAATCCCAAACCTTTCAAATCCCAAGAAAGGCGAAGACTCAGCACCGACGTTTGGGATTTTGCTTACTTGGATCTTGTTTGGGATTTGGAAACTTGGGATTTGGGATTTAGAGCGTGAAACGCTCCTCCCACGCTCTCCGCTTGCTTCTTCGACTCCTTTTCGGGTAACACTCTCGGCATGAACAAGTACATCGCGGAATTCATCGGGACTTTTTTCCTGGTCCTCACCATCGGTCTCACCGTGATCGGCGCGGGCACGGGCGTAATCGCGCCGCTCGCCATCGGCGCGGCGCTCATGGTCATGATCTATGCCGGCGGCCATATCTCGGGCGCGCATTATAATCCCGCGGTGACGCTCGGGGTCCTGATTCGCGGCAAGCTTAACGTGGGGGACGCCGTGCCTTACATTTTGGCGCAACTCGCCGGCGCCGCCCTCGCCACGGTGGCGGTAAAGTTTTTTCGCGCCGGAGTGGACGTGACCCCGATGACTCTCCAGGTCGGACCGGCATTGCTGGCGGAATTCCTCTTTACCTTTGCCCTCGTCTATGTGGTCCTCAACGCCGCCACGGCCGAGGGGACATCAGGCAATTCCTTTTACGGTCTGGCAATTGGGATGACGGTGATGACGGGAGCCTTCGCGGTTGGCAGTATTTCCGGTGGAGCGTTCAATCCCGCGGTCGCCGTGGGAATCTCGATGCTCGGCCTGTCGAGCTGGAGCAATATCTGGATTTTCCTGGTGGCGAATTTCGGAGCGGCCATCGTCGCGGCCGTTATCTTCAACCTGATCAATCCGCCGGCCCAAACCACTCCGATCGCCACCGACGAACCGCCTTACGAAACTCCCCGGTGATCGGTGGGGTCGAATAAGGTCGTCCCGGGCCTTCTGCTCAGGACAATCCTGCAATCACATAGGGATTGCACTGACAGCGACCGGCTGTAATTTCCGGGTCTCCCCCTTGAATCTCCGAATGCGCGCAACGGCCTTAGCGGACAGCTGGCTCCAGTCAGCGGTCCCAGCGCGTACTGAGGGTTGGGGGACGGGGACCGGCGCAGTGGTTTCAACGGCACGAAATGGATTTAGGGGGCCTGCCGCTGCACGCCCTCAATGGACCGCCGCGATCTTCGTTTTCGTCGCCTACTACATCGGCGCGAAAATCGGCTTTCTCCTCACCTTTCAACCTCACCCAGTCTCCGTTCTCTGGCCGCCGAATTCCATTCTGCTGGCGGCGCTTCTTCTCACGCCGGTGCGATTTTGGTGGGCGATCCTGCTCGCCGCTTTCCCGGCGCATCTGGCCGCGCAACTGCAAAGCAACGTCCCGCCGGGCTTGATTCTGTGCTGGTTCATCAGCAATTCGTGCGAAGCACTGATCGGCGCGGGCTGCGTCCGGTATCTGGTCGGCCATCCGGTGCGGTTCGATCGCCTGCGCAACGTGGGAATTTTTTTCGCTTTTGCCGCGTTGTTGGGTCCGTTTCTCTCCTCCTTTCTCGATGCCGGTTTCGTCGCCTTGAATCAGTGGGGAACGGACAATTATTGGCAGGTCTGGCGAATCCGATTCAGCTCCAATGTCCTGGCTACTCTAACGCTCGTGCCGTTTATCGTGACCTGGAGCAGGGGCGGAATCGCCTGGCTCGGGAGGATTCGTCGTCCCCGGGTTCTTGAAGCGGGCCTCCTGATCCTCGCCCTTATCTTGGTTAACGCCGTCGTCTTTTATAAATTGGGACCCGCCCCGGATTTTGCCCTGCTCTATCTACCCCTGCCGTTCCTGATCTGGGCTGCGGTCCGGTTCGGGTCGCGCGGGGCGAGCGCCGCCATCTGCGCGGTCACTTTTCTCGCTATTTGGAGCGCCGGCCATGGATATGGGCCGTTCTCGAGCGGGCCGCCGGAGGAAAACGCGTTTTCGATTCAAATGTTTTTGATCGCCATGTCGGTGCCGGTGCTGCTTTTGGCTGCGGTCATCGAGGAGCGCAGGAAGGACGCGATGACGCTTCGGGAACGGGACGAACGCATCACGCTCGCGGCGGAATCGGCGAATCTCGCGTTTTGGACCATCAACTTCGAACGGCAGGCGTCGTGGATGAACGATCAGGGCCGCGCCCTCTTCGATTTCGGACCGGACGAGTTTTTGACCCGCGAGCTGTTTCTCACCCGGGTGCATCCGGAAGATCGAGAGACCGTCGCGGCAGGGATCGAGCAGGCGAGAGCCACATCGCCGACCTTCGACTTTGAATATCGTTTGCTGCGACCCAACGGCGAAACGCGCTGGCTCATTTCGCGCGGCCGTTATGTCCGAGACGACCGCGGTGGAATCAGCGAACTAATGGGCGTTGCAATCGACATGACGGCCCAGGTCAAAGCCAACCTGGAGCTGCGGCTGCAACGGGAGGAGCTGGCGCGGATGAGCCGCGTCTCCGCCATGGGAGAGCTGACAGCTTCGCTCGCGCACGAGCTCAACCAGCCTCTCACCGCCATCGCCAGCAACGCCGCCGCCGGAAGCCGGCTGCTCGCGCAAGGCGCGCCCGACGTTGAAATGTTCAAAGAGATACTCGCCGATGTCTCGGCGGATGCGCGGCGCGCGGGCGCTATCATCCACGGCATCCACCATTTCGTGCGAAAAAGTGAAGGCGCGCGGCAGCCGGTAGATGTGAATGAAATCGTGCGGGAGGTCTTGCGGCTGCTCAATTCCGACCTGCTCGGACGAATGACGACGGTCGAAACCGAACTCCCGCCGAATCTTCCCGCCGTCCTGGCGGATCCGTTGCATTTGCAGCAGGTCCTGCTCAATCTGGTGATCAATTCACTCGAGGCGATGCATTCCAACCCCACGGACAAACGTCACATTGTCATCTGCACGAAACTCGAACCGGACTCTTTTGTCTCGGTGAGCGTTCGCGACTTCGGCTGCGGCCTGCCCAAGGACGATCTCGATAGAGTGTTTGCCCATTTCTATTCCACCAAGCCAAATGGAATGGGAATGGGTCTGACAATCGTGCGTTCAATTGTGGAAGCTCATGGAGGAAACTTGAGCGCGGAAAATACCGAAGACGGCGCGCGCTTTTGTTTTCGGCTGCCCGTGGCGCCAGCGCCTGAAGCTCAGGAGGTGGCATGAGCGGGCTGACAGAACTGGTGGGGGTGGTAGACGACGATCAATCGGTCCGCCGCGGGTTACGCCGCCTGTTTCGATCGGCCGGGTACGCCGCGGAAACTTTTGCTTCCGCAGAGGACTACCTGGCCCGGGAAATTTTCGAAGGCCCGACCTGCCTTGTTCTCGATGTGCGCATGCCCGGGTTGAATGGCCTGGGTCTGCAGAAGGAGCTCGAGGCCCGCGGCGGCTGCGAGCAAATCATTTTCATTACCGGCCATAAGGACGTGCCTACAGCCACGCAGGCTATGAAAAACGGCGCCGTCGATTTTTTGCTAAAGCCTTTCGATACCGACGAATTGATCGAAGCGGTGAAGAAGGCTTTGCGCCGCGGCAAGGAACAGTTGCGCCAGCGGATGGAGCGCCGCCGCGCCCGCGGTCTCATCGACAAACTGACGCCGCGGGAATTCGAGGTTTTGCGCTTCGTTATTATCGGACTCCTGAACAAACAGATCGCGGCGGAACTGAAGACGGCGGAGAAAACCGTTAAAGTTCACCGGGGCCGGGTGATGCAGAAGCTGGGCCTCACCTCCGTCCCGGACTTGGTTCGCCTTTCCCAGATTGCCGGCGTCTCCCCGGCTGAGGGACCGCATGGGACTAAAGGCCAATATCCGGCCTAATCGCGCGGGGTAATCTGGCCGTTGATCCCGCAGAGCCGGGACAACGCCCATGTCGTCAAGAGAACAACCCGCGCCGGAGATTGTCTGCCTTGTCGATGACGATTTCGCCGTCCTGAAGTCGATCGGTCGATTGCTCGCGTCCGATGGTTTTTCGGCCCGCTCGTTCGACAAACCCAAGGATTTTCTCGCCCACGTAAGCACCAACGCGGTGCCGCTCGTCGTGCTCGACCTGTTGATGAGGGAAATGACCGGCCTCGAAGTGCAGGCCCAGATTGCGGCGCTCTCTCCCAGCACGCGGGTCATCGTCATCACCGGCCGCGAGGACCCGAAGATGAAAGAGGCAGTCTTGCGGGCAGGCGCCATCGCGTTTTTCAGCAAGCCGTTCGACGACGGTCAATTTCTCGGCGCCGTCCGGGCCGCGCTGGCGTGCAGGTGCAGCAAATGAAGACGACGGGCCAGATCGAACATCCGGAAATCCCGGATTCGTCTCGCGAAGAGCAGTTCAGCCTGCTCCAAACCATCACCATGGAAGTGGCCGCAGCCGGCGACCTCGCGACGGCGCTCGAAGTGGTGCTCCGGCGCGTTTGCCAAAAGACGGGCTGGGCGCTGGGGCAGGCCTGGGTGCCAAATCAAACCGGAGCAGCGCTGGAATGCGGCCCGGTTTGGTTTTGCGACGCGTCCGATCTTGCCCAATTCCGGCTCGCCTCGGAGCAAACCTCGTTTCCTCCGGGCGTCGGTCTCCCCGGGCGAGTCTGGAAATCGAAAGAGCCGGCCTGGATCGAGGACGTGACCCGGGACGGAAATTTTCCTCGAAACAAAGCGGCTGCAAAAGTTGGACTCAAAGCGGCCGTGGGGATTCCCATTCTTTCCGGCGACCACGTCATCGCGGTCATCGAATTTTTCGTGCACGACGCACTCGGCAAAGACGAGCGCCTGGTCGGGGTGATCGCGGCAATCGCCGCCCAACTGGGCTTGGTCATGGAACGGAAGGGAGCCGAAGAAAAACTCTCGGGCACCAACGAAATCCTCCGCTCCATCTTGTCCAGCATGGCGGACGCCGTCATCGTCGCCGACAAGCAAGGCAACTTCCTTGTCTTCAATCCGGCGGCGGAGCGCATGTTCGGGAAAGGCGCCACGCAGATCGCTTCGAGTGAATGGCCGCAGGAATACGGCCTCTACCTGCCGGACAAGGTCACTCCTTTTCCGCCCGACCAGTTGCCGCTGGCGCGATCGATTCGCGGGGAGGAAGTGAATAACGTCGAAATCTTCGTCCGGCACGCCAAGGTGCCCAAAGGACTTTGGACCCGGGTTAATGGCCGCCCGTTGAAAGACTCCAACGGCCAGCTATCGGGCGGCGTGATCGTTTGCCGCGACATCTCGGAAGTTAAGAAGGAAGAGTTTTTCCTTTTCGATCAAAGCCGCGTTCTGGAAATGATCGCGGCCAATGCCTCGCTCCCGGAGGTTCTGACCGGCCTTGTCCTCCTCATGGAAGCGCAGGCGGACCGACTCCAGTGTTCCATTCTGCTTCTGGATCGGGACGGGAAACATGTGCGCCACGGCGCGGCGCCCAGTTTGCCGGAGGCCTATGTGAAAGGGGTCGACGGCGCGCCGATCGGACCGCGAAATGGCTCTTGCGGAACAGCCATGTATTTGCGCAGGCCGATCGTCGTGAAGGACGTGATGACCGATCCGCTCTGGACCGACTACCGGGGCCTGGCCGAAATCTGCGGGCTGCGCGCCTGCTGGTCGACTCCGATTCTTTCGCCGCACGGCGAAGTCCTGGGCTCATTCGCGATGTACCGCCAGGAAACGCGCGGCCCGGAACCGGAGGAACTGCGCCTGACCCAGATTGCGACTCACATCGCGGGAATTGCCATCGAACGCCAGCGCGCGCAGGAAATGTTGCGCGAACGTGAGGCGCGAATCAATCTGGCGGCGGAATCGGCGCATCTCGCGTTTTGGGTGATCTATCCGGAGCAACACACTGCCTGGATGAGCGACAACGGGCGCGTCCTCTACGGCTTCGATCCCAAACAGCCGCTCAACCGCGATTTGATTTGCGGCCGGGTTCATCCCGATGAACGGGCCGCAGTCCACGCGGCGTTCGATCATGCGTGCGCCTCGCTGGGGATTTTCGAATCGGAGCACCGGCTTGTCCTGCCGTACGGACAAACTCGCTGGGTCATCGTCCGGGGCCGCTGTTTGCAGGATGAAGACGGGAAGCTTTTGGAGCTCATAGGAGTGACGATTGATATCAGCGCCCAAAAACAATCGGACCTTCAGTTGCAACTCCAGCGCGAGGAGATGTCGCATCTGAACCGGGTGGCGTTGATGGGCGAGATCACCGCGTCGGTTGCGCATGAATTGAACCAGCCGCTCACCGCCATCGCGAATAACGCTTCGGCTGCGCGCCGTTTCCTGGAGCGGGGAAACATCGACCCGATTCTTTTGCAGCAGTTGCTGCTCGACATGGTGTCGGACAGCCAGCGCGCCGGCGAAGTCATTCGTGGCATCCGCGCTCTGGTCCAGAAAGACAAGCAGATCGTCCGCAGCACCCTCAATCTTAATGCGGTGATCGCGGACACCGTTCGCCTGGTCAGCTCCGACATCCTCCTGCGGGAAAGCGTCGTCACCACCGAGATGGATCACAGTTTGCCACAGGTGGAAGCGGCGCCGGTCCAGATTCAACAGGTCTTGCTCAACCTGATCATGAACGCGCTCGATGCCGTCGAAGCGCTGCCGCCCGCCGAACGTCGCATCGTTATCACCACTCGTTCCGTTCAAGGAGAAAGCGCTGAAGTCAGCGTGCGCGATTTCGGCGCCGGCCTGCCCAAGGACCGGCCGGACAAAGTCTTCGACCATTTTTTTTCCACCAAGCAGACCGGCATGGGCATGGGATTGACCATTGTCCGTTCCATTATTGAAATGCACGGCGGCAAGATCACCGCGGAGAATGCTCCGGAGCGCGGCGCTTGTTTCTCCTTTCATCTGCCCGCGGCGCGCCGCGATTCGAGAAGCGAGGCGGCATGAAAACGTCTGTCGACTCGTCGCCGCCGGAAGTCTGTCTGCTGGATGACGACGCTTCCGTCCTCCGCTCGATGCAGTACCTGCTGGCCTCCGATGGGATCCCGGTGCGCGCTTTTAACAAGCCGGAGGAATTCCTCGAATACGCCGCTCTCCACCGCATTTCAGTGGTGGTTACCGACATCTGGATGCCGGGCATTACCGGTCTCGAAATCCTGGCGCGGACTTGCGCGATCACGCCTCGTCCCCGTGTGATTATCATTACCGCGCGCGACGATCTCGCCGCTCGTGCCACCGCCATGGCCGTCGGCCCGGCGGCGTTTTTCATCAAGCCATTCAACGACGAACAATTTCTCGCCGCGGTCCACGACGCCCTGGCGCAGGCGAAGAATTCATGAGGCGTCTTACAGGAGGAAACAGAGATAACAGAGAGTTTGGTTTGGTTGAAAACTCCGTTGCCTCTGTTATCTCCTGTAGATCTCTGATTCCGCTCCCCAGTGCACCCGCTCTTTAGCAAAGCATCCGAACTAACCGAAACCGTCATCGGTGCCGCCATCGAGGTGCACCGAAATAAAGGACCCGGGTTGATTGAATCCATTTACGAATGGTGCCTGCTTAAGGAACTCGAGCTGCGTGGCATCGGCTGCGCGAGTCAGAAACTGGTGATCATCGATTACAAAGGCTTCAAGCGAGAAGAACCTTTGCGGTTTGATGTCCTCGTAGAAGAATGCGTGCTCGTGGAGGCTAAGGCCCTCCAAAATGTGCTGCCAATCCACAAGGCACAATTATTGAGCTACATGAAACTCATGGATGTGCCTCTCGGGTTGCTCATTAACTTCCACGAACCCCGACTCACCAATGGCGTTCATAGGCTGATTCTGCCAGGCGCAAACCGAGAAGAGAAGATTTCGACAGGAGGAAACGGAGACCACAGAGGTTTTTGAAATCCAGCCTCCGTTCCCTCTGTTTCCTCCTGTTAGACTCTTATTGGCTTCCCGCGACGCTCGCGCTCTGCGGGCCACTCACCGCAGGGCCGACGGCGGCGAGAATGATGTCGCCGGTCGTTACCCGGACAACAAGCTGAGAACCCGCGTCGGGACCGACCGAGATGTCGATCTTCTGGAGGGACCGGCCATTCACGTCCACGATGTCGGCGAAGTCGTTCAGAATCTTCCCCGTCATGGTTTGGGCGCGCGCGTGAAAAGAGGCGCCGCGCGGAATCGAAACGCGCGCCTTGCCGTGGGTGAGTTGAGCGTCGGTCAAGAAAGAGTGTTGCCGGCAATCCGGGAGGGAAAGGTCGAGATCGCCGTTGGCCAGCGCGACATGAATGTTCGCGCAACACTTGCGGATGGTGACCTGGCCGTCGACGACGTTGGCGTGCACATCTTCATCCTCCATCCCTTCGATGAGAACACTGCCGTCCTCCAGCTCGAGCCGGGCAATGTTGATAGTCCGCGGGACGACGAGTTCGTAATCCACGGTGCCGGCTCCGCCTGAGGGCGATCGTCTCTTTTGGGGCAGGATATTGGTGGAGATGGAAACGGAGCCGGTTTCAGCCGCCACGCTGATGGTGATGTCCCGCAGTTGCGCCTCGCTTCCAATCGTCTTCGTCGCGCGCAGTTTCAACTCCTGGGTATCGGCGCCGTGGATGGAAATGGAGCCGCGAAGATTGCGAATCTTCAGGCGAGCGGCCGGATCGATCGGATAGGTTTGCTCCACAACTTCGGTGCTCGCACGATCGAGTGCCTTGCTGCAGCCGGACACGAAGAGAAGCGCGCCCAGCAGCCCTGCTGATAACCATGGGAAGAATGGCGACATGAGGTCGAGATTACGAGGGCCGACGAATTCTGCCTATCGGACCTTGGTCTTATCTCGGGCGCCGGTGATGGGACTAAAGAGTGCTGGAGTTTCGACAATCGGGATTCCACCCGGACGCTATCTCTCATGCTCTTGATCATGATCTTGCTCCTGATCTCTTTCGGATGCGCCGAGTCAGACCAGGATTAGGATCATGATCACGAGCATGAGCAAGAGGGGCGTCGGTGATGGGACCAAAGTCTTATAGACGCGATTCAGCGCGGAAATCATCGTGGCCACACCAATGAAACAAATGTTCAAGCCACTCAGGATCTTGTCGTCCCTCGCGCTCCTCGTGTGGGCGACCGGTTGCGCCACCACCCAAACATCTCACGTCGACATGCTGACCGAGGCCGGCTTCAAGCTGGTCAACGCGGACACTCCCAAGAAGCAGGAGTTGCTGAAAACCTTGCCCGCGGGGCATCTCTCGTTGATCACCTGGAAAGGCAAGAACTTTTACGTGCAGCCGGCGGCGACTCCGAACCAGGCTTATGTTGGAACGCCCAAGGAGTATGAAACCTACCAGGGGCTCCGGCTGGCCAAACAAATGCGCAATGACGACTTGATGGCCGCCCAAATGAACCATACCGCCATGAATCAATGGAATGCGTGGGGGCCCAGTTTTTACGGCGGTTTCTATGGACCCTATCGATAGCGGCCGTTTCCGGGCGTCCGCCTAGGAAAGGAGCAGGTTAGCGATGAGCCTCCTGAACCCGCCGCCCGGGATCGAGTGCCTGGCAGATGCCAGACTCTTCACCTGGCGTCCCCGCGGCGTCCTCGATGAAGCGGTCCTGAACAAAATATTGGCGTTCATTACCGCCCAGGAAGGGAGAGGTGGCCGGCACTTCAATCGGTTCACGGACCTGGCGTCGATCGATGCGGTGGATCTCACTTTTAAATATATTTTTCATTTTGCCCTCTTTCGCCGCCTGTCGCGGATGGGCCGCGAACCGTTAAAGTCCGCGATTCTCGTCACTGCTCCGCAGGTAGCGCGCTATGTGAAGTTGCACGCGCTGGTCACGGACCGCTCGCCCTTGAAGGTGAGAATGTTCAAGGAATACGAAGCGGCTGCGAAGTGGCTGGATGTGCCTGTCAAAAAACTACATCCGCACACGTAGCGAATTCGCAGGGCCTATGTGAGAACCCGATCAAGGCGAACATTTGCGACTTCGCCCAGGCGGCGGATTTTTGTTATGTTGGCCGCTGGAATGAGCCGTGAAGTCGAGCCGCGTGCGAAGCCGGAGTGGCGCGCTGAATCAGCGGCAAACGCGCTGCAGCGAGGTGCCATTTGGAAAGGGCGGCGCGCGCGGTTCTTTCTCGTCGTCGCGAGAGCCGCGGCAATTCCGTTATTCTTCTGCAGAACTGCGTCGGCCGAAGAGCCTGCATCATCCCAGTGGTCATTCGCCGAGATGGACAAAATGTCTGGCATCAAGGGTTGGAACTTAACATTCCCTTCGTTCGGCGATACGTTCCTACAGGACTATGGCGGCTGGCGCTCGAGCCTTGCCTCAGTGGGCATCGGTCTGATCGAATATAACGTGACCCGCTTCCAGGTTAATCTCCTGGATACGCCGCGGGAAGGTCCGCGCTTTAATCCGTTCTACGAAAGCAATCAGAGCTATTGGGGGCAGAAACCTTCTTTCAACAATTTTAGCGTCGTCGTCCTGACTTATGACTTCAGCCGCCTTGGCGTGCCCGACGGCCAATTGCAGTATTCCGGCTTCAATATTTACTCGACGTGGCAAGGGTTTGTGCCTGATGTGCTGACGACGAATTTCCTGGCCTACTACCAGACGCTGTTCGATCGAAGGCTCGAGTTTAAGTTCGGACTATTGGCTAACCAGAATGAATTTGTCGGCCAAACCGTCGGCAATAATTTTGTGAGTACCGGGGGGCCGGCCAACTCCATCCTGACACAGCTTGGCATGTCGGTGAGCCCGGTCTCGACGTGGTCGTTCCGCCTCACGGGACATTTCGGTAATTTCTATAATGAAACGGCCGTCATGCGCAGTCTGGTGGTGAACGGGCCTTCGGGTAATGCGGTTTTTGATACCGACGCGCTGAACCCGACTCGCTTTGACTGGAATGTGAACACGTCAAGCTACAGTCCGACGGCTGAGGTAGGTGCGCCGGGAACGGGTGAGCTCTTCGTGGATGAGTTCGGTTACAAGCAGGTCGCGACGCCGAGCTCGTGCTTTACCTGGGCGCGGGCAGGTGTGATGTACAACAATTCCACCTTTCACGACTTTACAAAATCGGTCGCCGACGGCGGATTGATCCGGGGCCCGATCGGTCCGACAAAAGGAGGAAACGCTGGCTTTTACTTCCTGGCGGATCAGCAACTTTGGCAGTCAGCGCCAGGTTCAGCCAGCACGGCGGGGCGCGGCCTCTATGCAGGTGTGACCATGATGTATGCGCGTCCGCAAACCACCTCCATCACTCAATACTATGAAGGACGCATCTATCTGAAGGCCCCGTTTGCGTCCCGGCCGAAAGACCTCGTTTCGGTGGTCGGTTACTATCAGGTCAACAGCCCTTATCTGGTCGACAACCTCAACACCCTAAATGCCGCCGGGACGTACGGGAAATCCCAAACATGGTCGGCGACCATCGGTTACCTGGCGAATCTCAGGCCCGGCGTTTACCTTACCCTGGGTCTCAATTACACGGCTAATCCTTCGCAAGCTAATTACTTTGGTCCTTCGATCGCGAACCCGTCTCAGCGCTTCGAAGGGAATGCATTGAACTTTCAGACGACTCTTTTCACGGCGTTTTAAGATCCGCGGCGCCAGACCTCTTCAGAATGAACTTCTCACGCTCGTTCCGAAATGTTATCAGAGACAGCACAACACGGCCCTCTCGTGAACGGAAACGATCATGTCTGGGCGGCCGGTCTCTGGGTATCGGGGTCGCCGCCCGCGAAAGCTGCGAAGGGCGTCGCAGCGAAGCGGGAATTGGGTGATGTGTTAAGAATCCGTTACGCCCGGAAAATGTGGCGCGCGCCCTGGTTGATGT
>JBAPMH010000213.1:0-2331 GCA_049278515.1 Chthoniobacterales bacterium | reverse complement strand
CGCCCCTACAATCGAACCTCGTTCCCAAACTCTGTTTGGGAATGCCAGTGTCCCCGCAACTCTGTCGCGTTTGGTAGGGCGAGACGCTGTCGAGCCGCGAATTTGCTGTCCGCCCAGGATCGTCGAGAGACGCCGGCAGCTCTCGATATTCATCGCGGCCCAGGGCATCCAAACCGCACCACCGCGCAACTCGAGCGCTTCGCCTTTATCCCCTCCCCGGTCCCGGCAACGGGAGCGGCTTCTGCAGATTGCATTTCCAGCAGGTGAACCACGACCAGTTGGGATCGACATAATTCAGGGCGCCGCAGTTGCTGCAGGTGTAAACTGTTTGGGCGCCTCTCCCGCCCGCCTCGCCAGCGTCCGATCCTTCTTTCGTGCCGGGCCCGCCGTTCCCATTCATTTTCGTTTCCATTCTCGCGCGGTCATTTTGCCCACGCCGAGGCGCCAAGGCAAGTCTAACCAGACAAGATTCCCGGGATTATCACCGTCGTTTCCAAACTCTGTTTGGGAACGAAAAAATGACCTCACGGCTGGAGCGACTTCGGGATATGAAGCTTATCAAGATCGGCCGGGTCCCAGCCGGTGCCGATGGAAAGGCCGACCCATGCGCCGCGCTCGCGCTTCAGGAAAACGGTGGCGCCGTCCATGTCCTTCTTCTTTGGCTCGACGGCGACGCGGGCGTAGTCGCCGAAGATTTTCTCGACCGTAATTTTCATGTCGGCCGAATAGGACTGGGCGGCGAGATATTTTTTCGTGCCGGCGATGATCGCGGCTTCCTCAGGGCTGGCAAAGGCGGGCACGGGCAGCAACGCGGAGAAAGCGAGCAGGACGACAACGGCAAAGCGACTGGAAGAGATTTGAATATCCATTTCCGAGATTCTCCTTTTTCGGGCGCGATTACAATTTCCTTCGTCATGGCAGCCGATGGTTGCCGGGAAATGCGCCCACTGCCGCAGGCACGCGTCGTTTGCGAATGTGCGGGCAGGGAATATGCCCGCCCAGTGCCGGAGGCACGCAGGATTAGAGCCCGGAGCGCAGCGAAGCAAGCTCCGGGTTTCCCATTCAAGATCTCCAGAGCCCCGTCAGGGGCGACGGATGGGCGCTACGACGCTGGCCGTATCAAGCTTTGTTCCGCCGCTTCCGCCGCCCTACCGGGCTTCGGACGTTTTTGGATCCGTACCCCGGAGTTCCGCTGCCGCTCCACTCCGGGCTCTAATCCGCCGCACCTGTAGGTGCTCCCCCATCACAACGCCTCATCGTCACCGTCCGTCCGCGGCGGCACAAGGTGGCGACGACGCCATCACAGAGCCGCGCGTCGTTAGCGATTGTGCGGGAAGGGAAGGCGAAAGGTCGCAAAGGTTTACTCTAATTGAGACAACCGCGGATTACGCGGATAACGCGGATGTGGGAAGATCAATGCCTTGGAAATTCCTCATCCGTGACATCCGCGTAATCCGCGGTTCGCCCCCCTCCCCGCGCTTTAAACCGGACCGCCGGGTCGACCGTTATCCTTCCAACCGGAGGCGAGGATCATCGCTTTGAGCATGGTCTGCATAAGTTGACTCTGCGTCCGGACGAACTCCGCGTGGTCCGGGCTTACTTCCTGGCCGGCCGAAACCGACGGGCGGTAATCAACTCGTTCGGTGGCGGGGACAAGGCGATGTTGCGCTAACGCCGCCCGCTTGCTCCCCCGGGTTCTGCGGAACAGCCGTTGCCGAAGGCTCACCAGCGCGCGGCGATAATTCCTTACAGTGATAGCGAGTCGCGAAAGCATGGTGAATTCGGCGTTGAGAATCGGCGGTGTGGAGCAGGCGTTCGTTTCCATGTCAGGACAAACCGTGGATCAGGGTCCCGATTTCGGCCCCAGCGAGGCGGCCCTGGCGGAGAAGGGCCTGACGAAGCGAGAGGTGGTACTGGCGGAGCGCGGTCCCGAAGCGCCGACTCCAGTATTGGCAAACGCCCAATGTAACGTCGCTCAGCAAATCCCGGCGGAGTTCGTCCGGCGCGAGGTCGAGCAATCTGCAGACGTTAAGAAATGAAAACGGCCAGCGGGAATTTTCGGAGATGACCCAGGAATAGGCGTCGAGATAGAGTTCGCGTTCAGTGGCTCGGGTCGCGCCGTGAAAACGGCGGAGATCCCGTCGGGCCTGACCCAGGATGCCGGCCGCCAGCTTGGATTTGGCTTTGGTGATTCGGAGAGTTTTGTGGGCGTTCATGTTTTTGATTGGTTGGTTTCATCTCTATTTAAGAAGTCCCGAACGCCGCATTTCAGAGAATTTCAGATTTTTTTCATTTGAGCCTGTTGTAGCCGGGATCGGTGATCCCGGCCGG
>JBAPMH010000212.1:0-4574 GCA_049278515.1 Chthoniobacterales bacterium | reverse complement strand
CCTCTAGGCCCCAACCATTTGAATGTGGAATGTCGGCAAGCGTGAGAGATAAGCGTGCAATCTCGAGTGCGAACGCATCCTTGTCGCACCCCTTTACTCTTCTTCGAAGAAAATCGTGCCGCCGATCCTCGTCCATCGCCACCGCTCGAGGGAGAAGATCATTCAACAACCGCAACGCCCCTGACAAGAAGGGTGCGTGACCGCAAGCAGGTTCAAACACACGACAGTTGGCCGCACCAAGTTCCTCAATCCAAGGACTGAGCTTGGCCAACATGTAATCCACGAGATACGTAGGCGTTCGGTGAGTCCCAAGGAGTCTTCGAATATCGGGGCCAATAAGAGCTTCTTCGTATAACGCGCCTAGTGTTTCGGCGCTCATCGTGCGGAAGCTTGGCCACCGCTCCACAACTTCAGCGACTTGACGCAACGCTTCGCGACGGCCTCTCAGAGGAGGGGAGTTTGGATTTCTCTTATTGTAATGACGTGCGACGCGAGTAAAAACTTCCTCAATATTTTGAAGATCGAGGCGAACGAATCGTTCGACTTGTTTGTCGTGCAACAACTTTGCTGCAAGGAGCCAGAAATTTGTCTGTATCAACCAATGGGCCTCAGCGTTCGACTCTGGTATTTTTTCCCACCCGACGAGACGGATTGTCATCTCCACCATTTCTTCAAATAGTCCGACAATACGTTTCCCAGCTTCATGCTCGATCATTGGCAATAGACCAATGTCTACAAAATCGAGTTGCCGACCGACACCCGCGCGAAGCCACGTCTTGGCGCGAAAGATAGCGCTAGGCGCAAAGTCCGCCGACCGCCTATTGAAGAACGTGTCGAGATGATCAGCTTGAATGGATTGGACAAACAACGGTTCCGCATCAGTTTGCTTCCACAGTTGCCACTGTCGGTCGCTTGCAATAAAAACCACGGGGGCGCCGACCTCTCGGCATGCGAGCAGATCTTCAATAGTCGTATTGGTGCTGGGGAGGATCATCAGGCAGGATGAGCGAGCGTCAGCCGGCCGGTGCGCGAACGCAGCTATGCCGCAGAGGCTGTCGTTTGCGCGATAGTTTTCCTCAATCAGTTCGGGCAAGTACCCACAACTGCGCAGACATCTCCGAGCTAGTTGACGGGTGGCCGGCCCAAGATTGGAGGTGGCTAAATTCGGAACCATTAGCCGCCTATATCAAACGACTCCAGGCCCCCTTCGCCCGTGCAAATACAATCCTTTGGACGGCGTACCATACGAATACATATATCTTGGGCCAGGAGGAACGCGAACAATTAAGCATTGTGGGCAAGGCGGGTCGACACCGGGAGATGCCTCGGATACGTGTTCGAAACCGCACCTCTGGCGTTACGCTTTTCTCGCATTGGAGGGCCAACTTTCCCGCTAGCAAGAATAGCGGAGAGTCTTTTCGCCTAACTTGGGGAACATGCCGTCGACTGTATCATTTTGCCGCCGAGTGCAGCAAGTCGAATTGAGGCCGCGACCGTCGGCACACCCGTAACGCAGCCGACGAAGTCGGGGAGGCCGGACTTTCCAAGATCCCTTCCGCATTTGAATCCAAATAGAGGGCCAGCTGCATCTCAAGGGAAAGGCCAACTGTATGATTCAGGATTTTCGTTTTGCGTTCCGGCAGCTCATCAAGGCGCCGGGGTTCACCCTCATCGCGCTCTTCACTCTCGCGCTCGCCATCGGGGTGAACTCGGCGGTGTTCTCGATGATCAACAGCGTTGTCCTCCGCCCGGTCGTCCGGGTGCGCCCAAACGAAGTGGTCAGCGTCTTCTCCGCACGCCAAAACGCGAAGGATTATCGCCAGTTTTCCTACAACGAATACCAGGTGCTCCGGGAAAATACCGAAGTCTTCGCCGACGTGGCCGCGGTGAATTTCGCCCTCGCCGGCCTCGGCCGCGACGAAGGGATGCGGCGCAGTTTTGTCTTTATCACGTCGGACAATTTTTTCTCGCTCGCGGGCGTCGAGCCGGTGACGGGCCGCTTTTACAACGCCGCGGAATGCCGGCCCAACGCGAACATCGCCGTCGCCGTGGCCAGCCATGGATTCTGGAAACGAATGGGCGCGCGGTCTGATTTTGTCGGCAGCACTCTCTATGTAAACAACAAGCCGTTCACGGTCATTGGCGTCGCCCCGGAAGGATTCAGCGGGATCAGCGCGCTCCTCGCGCCCGACATCTGGCTGCCGCTCGGCATTTATTCGCAGATGAACTCGGCCTTCGGCGACCTGACCGATATCCAGGACCTCGCTCACCCGAAGTCGTATGCGCTCAACGTGATCGCCCGAATGAGCCCCGGCCTCACGATCGAGTCCGCCAAGCCGCGCCTGCCTGTCCTGGCCCAGAGGCTCACCGCGATTCAACCTCCGGATTCCACGGGCCCGCGCGAGTTGCTGATCCAAAAGCCGTCGCGCGTCAGCATCAGCACATCACCGGACGATGACGGGCCGATCACGCTCATTGGCGTTCTCCTCATGGCAATGGCGGGCGCTGTTCTCCTTATTGCCAGCCTTAACCTGGCCAACATGCTGCTCGCCCGCGGCACGGCGCGCGCAAAAGAAATCGCGCTCCGCCTGGCGCTCGGCGCGAGCCGGTGGCGCATCATTCGCCAGCTTCTCTGCGAGGGCATTCTCCTCGCCCTGGCGGGCGGCGCGCTCGGCCTTTTCCTCAGCATTTGGAGCAACGGCGCGCTCATTCGTTCGCTCGGCTCGCTCTTCAGCTCGATGAGCTTTTCCATCGTCGTCGACATGAAGCCGGACACGACCGTGCTCGCGATCACGTTCCTTTTCTGTCTGTTCGCCACCCTGCTCTTCAGCCTCGGCCCGGCGCTCAAGGCATCCCGCAGCGATCTGGTGAACGATCTGAAACAGCAGGCCGGCGAGCCCGCGCATCCCGGCCGGCTCAACCGCTTCTTCGCGCCGCGGCACTTGCTCGTCATGGCGCAAATCGCCCTTTCCCTGATGCTCCTTTTTGCGGCCGGCCTCTTCCTCCGCGGAGCGCTGGAGGCGGCCAACGCGTCCAAGGGCTTCGATCCCGCCGGCGGGCTTGTCGCCGAGATGGACTTCTCGTTAGGCAAAACCGATACCGCGCAGGCGAAGCGGCTCATGTTCGCGGCGATTGAGCGCGCCCGCCACCTGCCGGGAGTCCGCGCCGCCGCCATGGGCACCATGATGCCCTACGGGAACTTCACCAATTCCCGGCGAATCATGGCCGCAAACGAAGCCCCCGCCGTCCGGACCGACCCGAATGCCCCGGATCCGGGAGCCGGCGCACTTTACACCGCCGTCACGCCCGGCTACTTCGACGCCATTGGAGTGCATCTCCTCCGGGGCCGCGATTTCACCCAGGCTGAGGCCGAGAACAAGGATTCACCGCGCGTCGCGATCCTCGACGAAAAAATGGCCGCGAAATTGTTCCCGAACGGCGATGCCCTCGGACAGCGCGTTCGTTACACCCAGCCGCCCGCCGACGGTTCGCCGGCGGAGATGGAAGTGATCGGCATCGTGAACTGGCACCGTCACGAAGTGCAAAACGAAGGGCCGCAGCGCCGCCTTTTCGTGCCGCTCGCGCAAGGCTACAACGGCAACGTCTATTTCCACGTCCGCCTCAACGCGACCGACCGCAAAATCGTCGCGGGAATGATCCCCACTTTGCGCCAGGCATTGCGTGAGCTTGATCCGACCCTGCCTGTTCTCAAGATAACGCCGTTCGTCGATCTGCTGGAGAAGAGTGTCGGGCTTTGGATCGTGCGCCTTGGCGCGGTCTTGTTCGGAGTCTTCGGCGGAATTGCGCTCCTCCTTGCCGTAGTGGGCGTTTATGGCGTGAAGTCGTACGCGGTGGCGCGGCGGACGCGCGAGATCGGGATTCGCATGGCGCTCGGCGCTCATCCGCGCGACGTCTTTACGCTGATCATGAAACAGGGGGCGCTCCAGACGGGGCTTGCGCTTGCGATCGGGTTGTTGCTTTCGCTCGCCGCCGGCCGGGTCCTCGCCCAAATTCTCTACCAGGTCAGCCCCACCGATCCGACCGCGTTACTGACTTCGACTGCTTTGCTGAGTGCGGCGGCCTTGCTCGCCTGCTACCTGCCCGCGCGCCGCGCCACGAAAGTGAGCCCGATGACCGCCTTGCGGACCGAATAGGTGGCGCGCGCGCTCCGTCGCGCGATGTTTTTCGTCCGGGTACGCCAGCAATTTGTCATCGAGCCGCGGACGCTCGATCTACCGCCTTGTAAAATTTTTCGCGTTGCAACCGAAGAGCCGTTTGGATATCAACAGCCTCGCGCCCCGGAACAATTAACCCCCACCAGTCCCCCTGCGAACTCCACAACAACCCCACAATCCCAACGGAGGAGTCTCATGTACACCCTAAAAGTAACGACCAACTACCACACGCCGCTCAATTACGTCAGCTACGTCGGGAAAGGCGAGAGCGGTTCCATTCACAAGGGAATGCCCGCCATCTTCAAGAGCCTGGGTAATATCCGGGTCGCGATCCCGGGCGCCGGTGATGTAAACCTGATCGATATTGGAGAACGAAAGATTTCGAACGCTGCTTTTCAC
>JBAPMH010000211.1:0-1656 GCA_049278515.1 Chthoniobacterales bacterium | reverse complement strand
GAACTGGGCATTTATCCGAATCACGTTCCCTTGCTCACCACCCTGAACCCGGGCGAAGTCCGCGTCCTCAAAGGCGGCAAGGAAACTTTTTTGGCAATCGGCGAAGGCTTCGTCGAGATCACCGGCTCGTCGGTTTCGGTTCTGACCGACATGGCGCTCGAGCCTGCGGTTATTGACGAAAATGCGGCCGAGGCGGCGGTGGAGCGGGCCCGGAAAGCGATGAAAGAAGATCTCGGGTCGGAAGAAGTCGCCGCTGTCCAGGCGTCGCTCCAGAAAGCTCTCGCCCAATTGCACGTCAAACGCCGCCGCCACAGTTAGGGTCAATTTTAACAGGAGGAAACAGAGAAAACGGAGGTTAGAACTTCAGAACCTCTGTTACCTCCGTTATCTCCTGTTGAGTAATCAGCCAACGCCGGAAACGCTCGGAATCATTGCCGGCAACGGCGTTTATCCGCGGCTCCTGGCGGATGCCGCCCGCCGTGCCGGAGTGAAGCGAATCGTGGCTGCTGCTTTCCTGGATGAAACCGACGATCGCCTCGCTGCCAAGGTCGATGAGATCCATTGGATGCGCGTCGGGCAACTTGGGAAACTTATCGCCTCTTTTCGCGGCGCGGGAGTCGCGGACGCGATGATGGCCGGGCAGATCGCGCCCAAGAATCTTTTCGACCTGCGGCCGGATTGGAAAATTCTGCTGCTCCTGGCCCGGCTGAAACGCCGGAACGCCGAATCCATTTTCGCCGCGATCGGTGACGAGCTGGCGCGGGCCGGCATCACGCTTCTGCCCGCCACTTCATTTCTCGAGGATTGTCTTGCTCCGGAAGGTTTGATTGCCGGCCCAAAACTGAGCCGTCGGGAAGAGGAGGACGTAACTTTTGGTTTTGAGATCGCCCGGGAAATCAGCCGGCTCGATATCGGGCAGACTGTCGTCGTGAAAAACGGGACCGTCCTTGCGGTAGAAGGTTTTGAGGGAACCAACGAAGCGATCAAACGTGGCGGCGCGCTGGGCCGGAAGGAGTCGGTCATGGTGAAGGTGGCCAAACCGAATCAGGATATGCGCTTCGATGTTCCGGTAATTGGGGTCGCCACGATTGAAGTTGCCACCGAAGCGCGTTTGCGAGTGATCGCGATCGAAGCTGGCCGAACGCTCCTGCTCGAGAAAGAAACTCTCGTCGAGGCAGCCGCGCGTTCCAACATTTCCATCGTCGCGCGTTAAATTCGAATTTCGAAGCACGAAATCCGAAACAATCCGTTCGCCAAAGCGCCGGAGGCGCGAAGGAATAGAGCCCGGAGTGCAGCGCAGCGAACTCCGGGAGAAAACCGCGACCACGCATCAAAACCCCTGCAAGGGGTGACGGAAGGTCGGAATTTCGCTGGGGCCATCTAATGCTCGAGTCGTCGTCTGGTTCGCCGAGCCCTCGATCCGTCGCCCCATTCGGGGCTATTTTTTCGTGGAATCAGGGTCCCGGAGTTTCGCTTCGCTCCACTCCGGGCTTTATTCCGGCGTCCCTTCGGGACTTCGCCGCGCCGCCCTGTAACAAGGCGCGCACGAACAAGGCTTGCTGTGTTACGCTCGGACTTCGCGGCTTCGCCGCGTATTTATTTCTTCACCCGATTGACAGACCAGCTCACCGGGATCCGGACCGAGCGGAAGACCGC
>JBAPMH010000210.1:0-1701 GCA_049278515.1 Chthoniobacterales bacterium | reverse complement strand
GCGCGGCGGGAGGCAGCTCCTGGCTTTACCATCAGTACGACGCGCGCGGCCATTGCATCATGCTGACCAACACCAGCGGCGGCATCCAGGAGCAATACGAGTATGACGCCTTTGGCCAGCCGTATATTTACGGCGCGGACAGCGCCCTGGTGGCCCGGAACCTGGGCTCGCCCGCGGGGAACCGTTTTCTGTTTACGGGACGGGAATGGTTAAAAGAATTGCGGGTCTATGATTACCGCAATCGGCTGTATCAACCGGAGATGGGCCGTTTCATTCAACCCGATCCGAAGCAGTTCGAGGCCGGCGATTACAATCTCTACCGCTATTGCCATAATGATCCAGTTAACAAGACCGATCCGCTAGGATTATACGGCATGGGAAAGGGATGGACGGACGAGACGTGGAAGAAATTCGATCACGCCCAGCAAGCCGCGGCGGCCAGGCTGGAAAAAGCGTCTGCAAAGATGGACCCGAAGGTCTTTGAGAAAGTATTCGGGAAGGGTTCCGCTACGGCGGAGAACATGGCGAAAGTCCAGCACACAATGCAAGGGATGGCGGCCGCCTTGCGAGATGACGGGAGCCACGGTCACATCGCAAATGCATTTTCGGACCCGAAAAGCAGCACGTTAGGAACAGGCAACGTAAACGGGAATAAGATATCCATTAACGTTGGCCATCCAGGTTTCGGTGTTCCTGGCACGCTTACACAGACGGTCGGCCATGAGTCCGGGCACAACTTGGGATTGGATCATGCTAGAGGCGACGCAGCAGCGTACAAATACGGGAATGAGGCTCAGAGAGAGGTCTACAAAAACTTGCCCACCGCCGACCGCCTTAAAAACCCCGACAACTACATGGAGTTTGCACGATGAGACTATTGGCACTCGCGCTATGTGTCGAAGTTCTTACAACTTCCTGTATCTGTTCAGCTCGCGAGCTTCAACGAGACCCCATCAGTCATGAGACGGCAATTCGGCAGGCGCGGCCGCGCGCGCCAGGTGAAAAGTTCGATTCTCAGGAAAATGATTCGCGTCTTCGCGATGTTTTTGTGGCAGCCGATGCTGAAGCCGAACGTGCCGTCAGCAACGTCCCGCGTGACAAGCACTTCATCTTCCGTTTCTGGTCTGCCAAGAAAAAGATTCTGCGACAGAAGCACGCGATCGATTGGAAAACGCCAGCCGAGCTCAATCCAAAAATTAGGTACGATTCGTACGGTCAGCGAACTCTCACGTCGCGGGAGGTTAACGAGATTTCGGCGATGATACGTCGCGAACTGCCAAACAAACGCGAAAAAATTGTGTCCGTAGAACGGACGTTTGATGGAACAATCGACGTTTGGACCACGCTGGGGAACACAGGCGATCGCGCCAAATACGTCATCACCAAGGTCGCTAGCAAATGGAAGATTGTTGATCGCGAGATGCCATGAGGGTTGACTTGCGTTCGAGCAAATCATTTTTCGGGACACTGCGAGTGGGCGACTCTCACCATCCGACACTCAACGCGGCGAGCACGCACAAGGCAGACAAATAAAAGGGAAGGATGGGGTCGAAAAGGGAAGGATGGGGTCGCGTTGGGCTTCCCCCAATTGTTCGGACAGTTGGCAAGGGATCAATTCCTTTAGTTTAGGTTTAGTTGGGATTCAAAATTAATCGGGCTCGTGTAGGCAAGGCTGGAGTGGAGTCGGGTGCGGTTATAAAA
>JBAPMH010000209.1:0-2410 GCA_049278515.1 Chthoniobacterales bacterium | reverse complement strand
TCCTCGGCCTGACGGGCGGCGTGGCCGGCGTGCTTCTGGCGCACTGGGGTTTGTGGGGCCTGCTGAAGCTGCCGCAGAATTTCGTCAGCGCGCAGGAAGCGAGCATCGATTCGCGGGTTTTGTTTTTCGCGCTCGCTCTTGCCATCGTCACCGGCTGGCTCTTCGGCCTGATTCCGGCATTCCAACTGGCTCGCGCTGAATTACAAAGCGGCTTGAAGGAAGGCGGCCGTGGCAGCGGCGGAAACGCGCGCTGGAACCGGATGCGTGGCGGATTCGTCGTCGCGCAGGTCGCGTTCTCGATCCTCCTTCTGATCGCCGCCGGGTTGTTGATCCGGAGCTTCGGCAAATTGCTCCGGAGCGAGCTTGGCTTCGAGTCGAAGAACCTGCTCACTCTCGAGTATCGGTTGCCGCGGACGAAGTACCAGGAAGCTGATGCCCCGTGGAATTTTCATCGCCAGGTGCTCGATCGCGTCCAGGAAATTCCTGGCGTGAAGTCCGCGGCCATCGTGCGCGGTTTGCCCTTTACCGGCAACACCGGCACGACCGGCATTGCCCTGCTCGATCGCGAAGCCCCTCCGGCGGGCCGCGCGCCCCAGGTCCTCTTCAACCTCGCCAGCGGCGGCTTTTTCAGCACCGCCCAAATCCCCCTGATTCGCGGCCGTCTCTTTAACGAGCAGGATCGGGCCGACACTGCGATTGCCTTCCTCGTCAACCAGACCATGGCGCGCCGGTTCTGGCCGGACCAGGACCCGATCGGCAAACAGATCAAGCTTCTCGAAGAAGAGGGGGTGGTTGGCACCGTGATCGGCGTGGTGGGCGACACGAAACAGTTCGCGTTGAACGATCAGCCGACGCCGCAGCTCTATGCCTCCTACACCCAACAGCCGATCTATTTCGCCACCCTCGTGGTGCGGACCAATGTCGAGCCGATGAGCCTGAGCGAGCCGGTCCGGCAGGCGATCTGGCGCGTCGATCCCGATCAGCCGATGTGGAAGATCCGTTCGGTCGATTGGGTGGTCGAACGCAGCGTCGCCGATCGCAAGTTTCTGCTCGCGCTCATGATCATGTTTGCGGCGCTGGCCCTGGCCCTGACCGTGGTCGGGCTCTACGGCGTGATCAGTTATCTCGTGAACCAGCGGACGCAGGAGATCGGCATTCGTATGGCACTCGGCGCGCAGGTTCACCACATTTTGCAGCTCATCCTGAAACATGGGGTGACGCTCGTTTCGCTGGGTGTTGTCATCGGCCTCGTCGCCGCGGTCCTCGTTACGCGGCTGATGTCGCACCTGCTCTATGGCGTGACCGCGACTGATCCGCTTACCTTTAGTGCGATCGCGCTCCTCCTCACTTTCATTGCCCTCGTGGCCTGCTATCTCCCGGCCCGCCGCGCCGCGCACGTGGACCCCGTCATCGCCCTCCGCTCTGAATGAATCTGCTCTTCTACTGTTGTAGGGCGTCCGCCGCGGCGGACGCCTCCCGAAACCGGCGTTTCACAGAAACGCCCTACAAAGAAACTATATGCTAAACGATTTTCGTTACGCGCTTCGTCAGCTCATCAAGGCCCGGAGCTTCACCTTCGTCGCCATCATCACGCTCGCGCTCGGCATTGGCGCCTGCACCGCTATTTTTTCGGTGGTCAACACGGTCCTGCTCCGGCCGCTCGATAATCCGGAGCCGGATCGCATTGTTATCATCCGCGAAACGCAACTGCCGCAATTTCCCGAATTCTCGGTCTCGCCGCCGAACTACCTCGACTGGGAAAAACAGACGAAATCCTACGAACACCTGGCGGCTTATTCCGGCGCGACTTTGAACATGACCGGCGATGGCGAACCACAGCGTCTCGTCGCGATCAAAGCGACCGGGCATTATTTCGAGGTGATGGGCATCAAGCCGGTGCTCGGCCGGATGCTCCTGCCGGAAGAAGATGCGCCGGGGAAAAACCACGTCGTAGTTTTGAGCCACGGATTCTGGCAGCGCGTTTTTGGCGGTGCGCGCGATGTCGTCGGACGGACCATCCAGTTAAATGGCGAGCCCTATAATGTGGTCGGCGTGGGGCCAGCCGGGTTCGGCGTTTCCAGCAAGCTTGATGTCTGGACACCGATGGCATTCAAGCCCGATGAAACCGCGAACGACGCGCGGGGCGGCCATTATATTAATGTAGTGGGCCGGCTGAAGCCCGGCGTCTCCGTCGCCCAGGCGCGCGCCGAGTTGACCGTGATTGCCGACCAGCTCGCCAAGCAGTACCCGGATCCGCAAAAAGGTTGGGGCATCTTCATGATGCCGTTGCAGGATTACCTGGTGCGCGATGTGAAGCCGGTGCTTTACACGTTGCTCGGCGCGGTTGGATGCGTGCTCCTCATCGCCTGCGCGAACCTGGCTAATCTGTTGCTGGCGCGCGCCACGGCCC
>JBAPMH010000208.1:0-2134 GCA_049278515.1 Chthoniobacterales bacterium | reverse complement strand
ATGCTTGATTGGCGAAGTCGACGTCGTAGTCGTCATGCCGGAAGATGGGTCGCCACGGCACCGATCCTGGCGCTGATCGCTCTGCTGCTCCTGGTGGGGGCCGGTTGCGGCGGCAGTTCTGACACGAAGGCCAACGAGGCGTACGCAAACAGCGTCTGTAGCGCGGTCGGCAATTGGGAGCAGGAGATCAAAAGCATCGCCACGAGCTTCACCGGCGGAGTGTCGCAGGGCTCCTTCCAGACGAGTATCACGCAGGCCGAGGCTGCGACGAAAACGCTCCTGACGCAGATCAAGGCTGTCCCGCCCCCTGACTCCTCGGAGGGACAGGCCGCCAAGCAGCAACTCGATCAGCTCACGACCGACATCAGCAACGCCGTCGACGCCGCGAGCACGGCTCTCACACAACTCCAGGCCAATCCGTCGGCCGCCGCCCTCAGCGTGACGGTCGCGACGCTCGCACCTCAGGTGCAAAGCCTCGCGAATGAAACCAAGTCGGCGATCGGCACCTTGAAGGACGCGGGCGGTTCGCTCTCCTCGGCGTTCAAGAGCACCGACTCCTGTAAGAGCCTTGGCGGTAGCTGACGCTAACCAGCTCCAGCACCCCCGATGGAGCGGCGGGTCGCGAGCACCTGGACGCCGCCGCAGACGATTAGAGCGACGCTCACGCCGAGAATCGACCCAGCCGTAACGTCGAGCAGCCAGTGTGCGTGCAGGTAGGTGCGGCTCCACGCCATTCCCGCCGTTACGAACACGGCGAGCGACCACCACATTCGCCTCCGCGGGCCCACGCGCGTGAAGAGCAGGATGACCACCACCGCGGTCGCGCCGGCGAAGGCTGAGTGTCCGGACGGGAACGATGCGCCGCTCGGGTGGACCAGAGGCGCAGGCGGTCGCGGACGATCGACGAGCGCCTTAGTGATCGAGGAGATCAGGGGAGTCAGGGCTTCCGTCAGCGCGAAGGCAGCCAGCGACCACCGGCGTCTGGCGACGAAGAGCACGGCAGCCGGGACGGCGATCAGGAGCGCACGCCCGAAGCCGCGCCCAAGGTAGTTGAAGACGAGCGCGATGTTCTTCAACGCGGCCGTGGCGATGTCGGTCATCCACTCGTTCCACCGTTGCTCGAGCTCGAGCGGCGCCTGCGGGACGACGAACGCGAGCAGGACGAAGAGCACGAGCAGGACGAGCCCGAGCATGAGCGCGCGCCTCGGGTCTGCGAGGAAGCGTCGAGGATCACCGGGTACTCGAGACGACAAGCGCTTCAGTCGCGCCGCCCGCGCGGCAGTCATCGTCCGGCCGCGATGTGCCCGAGATCCTTCACGCCGGGATGCAGGTCAGGCATCGTCGACCTCCTCGATTCGGGCGACCTCGTCCGCTGCAGGCGTCCCGGCCACGCTACGTGTCCGACCGTGGCAGGCCGATTGCGAGCTTCATGGCCGACGATGTAGCAGGACCTGACGCGACACGTCACCCGAACAGGATGATCTACGGCCTGCGTGTGGGCAAGAATCGTCATTGCGGCAGTGCAACGTGGCGGTTCATCCCGATTGGGTGACGGGTCGGTGGCCCTCGAATGCGACCGTTCATGCGTGGTCACCAGTCGGGCCCACTTCTCATTCGATCGGCGTGGCGCAGCAGCGATGATTGCATTGTTCGCGGTTGGCTTTCTTGCCGCGTGCGGCGGCGGAAATGGCTCGGCAGGGGGGACGCTGACGAGCGGCGGGACAAGGACAACGCCGACGCGATCGACTCCGACGGTGACCGCTCCGACGCGATCGACCCCGACGGTGACTGCTCCGACGCGATCGACCGAGACTGTCACGGAGTCCCAAACGACAACGGTGGTCGCAGTAACCCCGCCGCCGGCCACGACAACGACCACCGGTGCCACGACAACGTCTGGAGTCAACCCCGCCGCGGTCGCGGCCGCGGCCGCGGCGTCGCAGAACGATGATGAATCGAGCAGCACGCAGTGGGGCTGGATCGCCTTCGCAATCCTCGCGGCGGCGGTTCTCATTGGCGGGATCGTCTGGTGGTGGCGGAGACGCTCCGCCCAATCGAAGACGCCGCCGCCGGGGCCGGGCCCCCCACCACCGGCAGGATCCTCGTCAGACCCACCTGACTAACTCAGGCGCAG
>JBAPMH010000207.1:0-7083 GCA_049278515.1 Chthoniobacterales bacterium | reverse complement strand
GAAAAAAGCCGCTCGGTGTTGGTCTCGTTCTCCGTGAAAAGAAGATCGGGCCGGCCCTCGCAGTGGAGCTTGTATTCACCTAACGCGTCGTGCATCGCCTGAATGGTCGGACAATGGCTGATCAGGTCCGAGCTGGCGCGCAGCGACGGCAGACGGCGGTCGCTGCCCCATGACCAGGTATTGCGAAACCAGATTGTCGGCAACAGGTGAAGCTCGGCCGCCTCGGGCCCTCGATTGGTCGCCGTGATCCGGATGAAAATATCGTCGGCGTCGACCTTGGCGTATTCGAGCAGGACGTCGAAATAACGATTGTCCCGAAGGGCGCCCGTGTCCCAGAGCTCGATGTCGGGGTCGCGCTTGGAACGGCCGCGGTTCGCCGCCACCAGCTCCTCATAGGGGAACGCCGCCTGCGGATACCGGTAAAGCATCTGCATGTAGGAATGGGTCGGCGTGCTGTCGAGGTAGAAGTAAACCTCTTTCACATCTTCGCCGTGCAATCCCTGGGGACCGGTCACACCGAACAAGCGCTCTTTCAGAATGGGATCGCGGCCATTCCAAAAGGAAAAAGCCAGGCAAAGCCGCTGCTTGGAATCCGAGATCCCGCCGATTCCGTCCTCGCCCCAGCGGAAGGTACGGGACCGGGCGTGATCGTGCGGAAAATAATTCCACGCGTCGCCATTCGCGCTGTAATCCTCGCGCACCGTTCCCCATGCGCGCTCCGCCAGGTAAGGCCCCCACAAATGCCAGCGTTCGTCCTTCTTATTTTCCGCCAATCGCTGCTGCTCAGCGTTCATCGGCAGCAATCCTATGCTGTCATCCCGAGCGAAGTCGAGGGACCTCTAACTTTCGAGAGCGCCTTCCCCCCTTTTGTCATTCTGAGCGAAGCGTTAGCAGAGTCGAAGAAGCCCGTGGCACGCCGTTCGACCTTCAACGGGATCCCTCGACAGGCTCGGGATGACGCAGCGTCACTCCCACTCGATCGTGCTTGGGGGCTTCGTCGAGATGTCGTAGCAGACTCGGTTCACGCCTTTGACTTCGTTCCCGATCCGGTTCGAAATCCGCGCCAGCAATTCGTAGGGAACGCGGACCCAATCGGCGGTCATCCCATCCTGGCTCTCCACGATGCGGAGGGCGACGGTGTTTTCGTAAGTCCGCTGGTCGCCCATGACCCCGACGGAACGGACCGGCAGCAACACGGCAAAGGATTGCCAGACTTTGTAATACCAATCGGCCGCCTCCATCTCACTCGTGACGATGGTGTCGGCATCGCGCAGAATCCGGAGCCGCTCCGGGGTCACTTCGCCGAGAATTCGCACCGCGAGCCCGGGGCCCGGGAACGGTTGCCGGTAAACAATTTCCTTCGGCAAACCCAGCTGGAGACCAGCCTGCCTGACTTCGTCCTTAAACAATTGCCGAACCGGTTCGACCAGCTCGAAATGCATCTTCTCCGGCAGGCCACCGACATTATGATGGCTCTTGATCACGTGCGCCGGATTGCCCCCGATGGCGACGCTTTCAATCACATCCGGATAAAGCGTGCCCTGCGCGAGGAACCGATACCCCCCGCCGCCCGAGCCGTTCTCGCCGTCTTCCGCCAGCAACTCCTCGGTGGCGTGCTCGAAAACTTTAACGAACTCCCGTCCGATAATTTTCCGCTTTTCTTCCGGGTCGGTTACACCTTCGAGCAACTTCAGGAACTGGTCGGCGGCATCGACGTATTTGAGCCGGATATGAAAATTCTCCTCGAACACGCGCTGGACTATTTCTTCCTCCCGCGAGCGGAGGAGGCCGTTGTTCACAAAGATGCAGGTGAGCTGGTCGCCGATCGCCTTGTGCAGGAGCGCTGCCACGACCGACGAGTCCACTCCGCCACTCAAGCCGAGGACCACCTTCTGGTCGCCCACCTGACGCCGCACCCGCTCGCAGGCTTCTTCGATGAACGACCCCATCGTCCAATCCATCGAGCAGCCGCAAATGTGAAAAACGAAGTTTTGCAGGATCTCCTTACCGCGCGGCGTGTGCGCCACTTCAGGATGAAACTGGAGGGCATACAGTTTGCGGGCCGGATCTTCCATGGCGGCAAACGGCGCATTCTCGGTCTCCGCCGCGCTCCGAAAACCGGGCGGTATTGTCGTGACCTTGTCGCCGTGGCTGCACCAGATATCGATCTGGGGACCGACGCCGTCGAACAATCGTGAGCCATTGGCGATGTGGAGGACGCCGGCGCCATACTCGCGCCGTTCGCTGAATTCCACCTGCCCCCCAAGATGATGCGCCATCAACTGCATCCCGTAGCAAATCCCCAGCACCGGAATTCCCAGGGAGAAAATCTTCGGGTCTACCTGCGGCGCCCGCTCGTCATAAACGCTGGCTGGTCCCCCCGAAAGCACGATCCCTTTCGGAGCCAGCGCCGCCACTTCCTCGGCCGGAATGTTGAAGCGAACGATCTCCGAATAAACCTGGCATTCGCGAATCCGGCGGGCGATCACCTGGGTGTATTGCGATCCGAAGTCGAGGATGAGGATTCTGGAATGGGCGGTCGGAGCGGCGGTCTTCATCGTTAGTGGCGCTCCTGAATGTAGGGATCGTCCGAGCGATCGATCGGGCCGAGGGTGCCTTCCCCTCTGATGCCTCGCTTAAACTTTTCCCCCGCCTCCTGCCCAAGCGGTCTTTCAAGCGGATCGGCGCAACCGCCAAGGAAGAGGGCGGTGACGATAAAGAAAGCGATGGAGAGTGCCTTCAAGCGCTGACAATAAGGGGAAAAGTGACCAGTGACAAGTGAACCTGTGACGAGTTTCAAATTCGACGCGGTTCCGATCTCTCTTTACTTGTCACTCGCCACTCGTCACACGTCACTGTTTTCGAATGATCAAACCCGAAGTATTGCTCCACGGATATCGCCTCGGCGTTTTCCCCATGGCGATGGAGGACGGCGAGATCGGGTGGTTTTCGCCCGATCCGCGCGCCATCCTGCCGTTGGAGGGATTTCACGTCCCCCATACTCTCCAGCGGATCACACGAAAAAAGACCTTCGAGATTCGGATCGACACTTCGTTCACCGAAGTAATGCATCAGTGCGCACACCGCGACGAAACCTGGATCAACGCCGAGATCATTGAGAGTTACACCCGGCTCCATCAGCTTGGACACGCCCATTCCGTTGAGGCGTGGCAAAACGGCCGCCTTGCCGGCGGTCTCTACGGAGTCTCAATCGGCGGCGCGTTTTTCGGCGAGTCGATGTTCCATCATGTCCGCGACGCGTCGAAGATTGCGCTCCTGGCGCTCGTGGAGCGGCTCCGGGAGCAGCGGTTTATTCTCCTCGATACCCAGTGGGTTACGCCGTATCTGCAACAATTCGGGGCCCTCGAGATTCCCCGCTCCGAATATATTCATCTTCTTGCCAACGCCGTAAATCTCCCCCGCAGCTTCGCGGAGTAACATTGAAATAAAGGAGATACTGCACCGGTCATCCCGAGCCTGTCGAGGGACCCGCCGCTCGTAGGATGACTATCCACCGCACTCCGGTCTCCGAAATTCGGTTTCCGCAATCCTCCTTGCTCCCCGCCACGAATTCCGCATAGTGACGCGCCCGCGGGTTTTGCATGATCCGCGCCATCGGCTGGGTAGCTCAGTTGGTAGAGCAGAGGACTGAAAATCCTCGTGTCGGGGGTTCAATTCCCTCCCCAGCCACCTCCGCACCCGGCGCTGTTGACCAAGCTAGAATTTCAACGTGACTTGCGCGGCCACGAGATTCTCACCGTTTCGCAAAGTCTCCTGGCGGCTGAAGCTATATTGCAATTTCCCTTGCAGATAATCGGTGAAGCGATAGCCGAGGGCGGCGTCGATCCGCCAGATATCGTTGCCCCATTTTGCGCGTTCGTCTTCATTTCGGACCGTGCCGTAAAGCTGCTGGTTCCAACGGAGCGCGCCGAAGAGTTGCGGAGTGATCTTGTATTTCGCCTCCAAGTAGTACGAGAAGGTGTCGGCATTGCCGATGCGCGGCACTTCAAAACGCGCCTCGTAGAATTCCGCCCACAGCTGAAGGTGGTGCCAGGCGAAAGAGAAATCCTGGGCCAGAACGAGCTCTCGATAATCGCCAAGGCCGCGGCCGGGAGGCAACCCATCCGTGGCATCGGAGGTAAGATAAGGACCGGCGCTCCCGGATAAACCGACGTTCCACATTTCATTCGGGCGAAAGCCCAACCGGCCGCTGAAAGTGGGATTTTCGAAACCGGTTTGGGTAATGTTCCAGGATTCAGGGCGCGAGGCGAGGGCGGTATTTTTTATTTCGGCAGCGTAGTCGAATCGGCCGCAGGCACCGGAGACCGCGATGCCGGTGGCGTAACTCGGGCCCCAGATGATGGGATTGCGCCAAATCTTGTCCGAGTAATCGCCGTTGTCGTACTTCCCGACATGTCCCCATTCCAAGAGTTCGTCCGTATCTTCGGGCGCCCAACTGTCCCAGATGCCGGTCAGATTTTCGTAAGGCAGCGGAGCGTTGATGAATGGATTTTGCCAGGAGTCGTGTCGCGCCACCCAGTTGCCGACGACGGTGGCGAATTGTCCGATCTGAACGTTGAGGTTCTTCACCGGGCTGTAGCGGACGAAATATTCGTCCAGCCGGACCTGGGCGCCGTCATCACTCGGATCGAACCCGCGATCCACGCGGGTTTGCGCGAAGACATAAATGTTTGGCCCGATCTGTCCGTCGAGGAACAGGCGCAGCCGCGGGCTCAGCAAAAAATTGCGAGTGGAAAAGAGAAGGGCCGGAGCGGGTTGATCGATGAGATAGCCCTCGAGGTCGGCAAGGCCGCTCAACTGAAACTGAAAGCGATCCTGCGAATCGTTGAGAGAAAGCGAGTCGTGAACTTTTTCGAAAACATCGGCGCGAGCGGTGCCAAACGCAGTCAGGACCAGCGCGAGAATCAAGGCCAGCCACCGGCAGGATCGGCGGGAGATGGGGGAACTAGGCGGCATAAAGAAGTTTGTCGATGGTTTGGCGGAGCGCATCAATCGTGACCGGTTTGTCGAGGACGACATCCACCGGCGCCGGTTGCGAGCCGCTGACTTCGATCAACGCGCCAAAACCTGTGAGCATGATCACCGGAATGTCGTGTTTCACTTGTTTGATGAAACGCGCCGTCTGATCGCCGCTCATCTCTGGCATCACGCGATCGAGCACGACGAGGTCGAAATCGTTGCGCTGGAATTTTTCGAGGGCCTCGCGCCCACTCGCCGCCGTGGAAACCGAATGGCCGTCGCAGCGCAGATAAGCCGAGACGACCTCGAGAACTCGCGGCTCGTCATCGACGATGAGAACGTTCAGCAACGACTTGAATCTCGGGCCGGGAGCGGCCACGGCTGTCAGCGGCGAATTTTCTGCCAGCGGAAGGTGGATGATGAACGTGGTTCCCTGGCCGGCAGCGGATTCGATTTCCAGTTTGCCGCGATGGCGCTCGATGATCCCGTAAACCATCGAAAGCCCGAGACCGGTACCGCGTTCGCCCTTGGTGGAGAAGAACGGTTCGAGGCAACGCTGGCGGACGCTTTCCGTCATGCCCGTCCCCGTATCGCGCACGCGAATCATTGCATTGTCGCCATCGATCGAAGTATCGATGGAGACGCGGCCGCCCTGGGGCATGGCATCGACGGCGTTGAAGATGAGATTGGTCAACACTTCACGGAGCGCGGATTCCTGGCCGGCAACGAACGGCGATGCCTTCGCCTCCGCAGTGACCACGACGGTGAGTCCGTTTGCCTGGGTCTGGCTCCGCCACTTGGGCTCGGTGAGAGAGACGGCTTGTTGCACGATCTTGGCCAGGTCGACCACGGGAAATTCCTCATCCGCCTCAGCGGGCCGATAAAATTCACGGAGACGACTGACCACGCTGGCCGCATCTTTGGCCGAGGTCCGCAACATTTCGAGGCAACGGCGGGTCTCGGCCCTGCTATCGAGCCGCCGGTCGTTGTGCAGGAGCAACTCGGCGAACCCGAGAATGGGTGTGAGGTTGTTGTTGAAATCGTGGGCGATGCCGCTGGCCATCTGCCCGATCGCGCTGAGCCGCTCCTGTTGAATGACCTGCTGTTGTGTGTCCTTCAATTCCTTGAGCGCTTTCTCCAGCTCGCGATTGCTCTCGCGCAAATCTTCCTCGGCTTGCTTGCGCCGGGTCAGGTTCTCGGCCGAGCCGGCCACAATTTTCTCGACCGGTTTGGAAAGGCCCTTCGCCACGAACAAGCTGGCCGCGAATCCGAAGGAAAGCACGACGAGCCCAAACGCGATGATCTTCCAGCGCAACGCCTGTTCTTCCCGAATCGAGGCGGCAAGCGGGTAAAGACAAACCTCATAGGCGGGCGCGAATTGCGTCTCCGGATCGAGCGCTTTGTAATAGAGAAGATGGGGACCGCTTTCGAGCTCGATCGGGAAATGGCCCGCCGTGTTATTACCTGAAGCCGCCCGGACCTGCTCGGCAGTGAGACGGCGGTCGGTTGCTTCCAGCCTGTCGATGTAGAGCCGGTGATCTAGCCAGATCCCGCTCTTGATGGCGCGGGCGCGATCGCTTTCCGTGTCCTCGAAATGAGTGATCGGAAAACCGACCACGAGCGCGCCGAGGCTGCGGCCGTTGGGTGCGCGCATCTGGGTCAGGACAACCTTGCGCAGCGCTGTGGGACGATTTCCGCGGGCCAGCGCGATGAACCCGACAGCCTGGTCATCTTCCGGGCGAAGCATTTTTCCCAGGGTCGACAACGATTCGTCCAATGACGGCTGATCGATGAGCCCGGCGGGATGACGTTCCGGCGGCAGAACGAGACCGTCCGCGTCCAGAAACCGAAAGAACGACGCGCGCGCAACGTCGGGTACGTTTTCGGATGAAGAACCGGAGCGGTCCAGAATTCCTTCGAGCTCGGTGAGCGCGTTTTGATACAGGTCGTCGATGTCCCGTTCCTCCAGCGCCGCGCGGAGCCTGACCGCGTGCGAAATGGCGAGGCATTTTTCTGTGATGATTTCCGATTGGGTCTCCTGGATTTTCAGGAACGCCTGGACCCGGCTCTGGAATTGGGCGTCCAGAACCCGCTGTTGATTCA
>JBAPMH010000206.1:0-1618 GCA_049278515.1 Chthoniobacterales bacterium | reverse complement strand
GACGTACGCAACGCCGCCGATAGTGAGCGTGGCCACATGCGCGCCGAGGCCGCTCTCATTGCCGAAATAAGCGAGGATCCAGCCAATCGGCAACATGCACGCCAACGTGACGAGACCTACGATACCGATTGGGATGTCGCGCTCGGTAATTGGCAGCGTATCGGCTTTGCCAGCCTTGCGCGCGCGCGAAGCAGCCATCGCGCTGGCGAGACCACTCGCAACCGGCTTTACAAGTTTTAGCAATGTCCAGATCGCCGACACGCCGATCGCACCGGCGCCAACGAAACGCACCTTGCGGCTCCAGGTACTTTGTGCCAGCGCACCGGCGGCCGTCGTCACATCCTGCGCGAGGGCGGAGTAATGCGGCACGCCCCAGCCCCAGCCGATCACTGCGCCTATGAGCATCGCAATACCCACTGAGAGACCAACCAAGTGGCCGATCGCCAGCAGCAAGAAGGACAACGAGAAATCAAACCCGCTCACGGCACCCTTACGGCCGATTCGGAAGGTCTGCGCGAAGTCGGCGGCGAACATTTGCGTGGCAACGATGACTGCAAACACAGCTGCAACGATCGATCCCCATAACACAGCCAACAGACCTGCGCGTCCATGTTCGATGTCCGAAGCGTTCTTGGCATCGCCTCCACTGCCGACCTTCAGTACTTCGGCGCAGGCAACGCCCTCGGGGTACGGCAGGTCCGAGCCAGTCACTAACGCACGACGCAGCGGAATTGAGTACATCACGCCCAGAATGCCGCCCAGTGCGCAGATCGCGAAGGAGATCCAGAATGGGAAACCGGTCCACCAACCGATCATAATCAGACCCGGCAGCACGAAGATAATTGACGACAGCGTGCCCGCCGCGGAGGCAACCGTCTGCACGATGTTGTTTTCCTGAACGGTCGCATCGCGAAAACTCCGCAGGATCGCCATCGAAATCACCGCTGCCGGGATCGATGTGGAAAAAGTGAGACCGGCCTTGAGACCGCAATACACATTAGCCGCGGTCAATACCAATGTGAGGACGACACCTATGATTATCCCGCGAATGGTGAGTTCGACGCGCACAGAAATCGGAGAATAGTCTGGAGTCGCCGGACGGGTCAAGATGCATACCCGCCGCACGCGTGATAAATGCTCCGCGGGGTTAGAACATTTCTACAGGCGAGCGTTGCACGCTTTGAGATGTCGTCTGTCTCGCACGCTCTTCGCCCAGGACCGCGACACGCAGATCCCAAATCTCGTCGTCGATCTTGCGGAAGGCTTCCTGGGAAAATTCGTCCGGTGGTGTGAGCCGTTCCTTGAATCGCGCGACGTTTTCCAAGGCGCGATCGATTTGATCTTGTGGCAAAGAAGCAAGGATTCGTTGCACGTTCTCGATCTCGGGAATGCGATGGCACAGCATCGCCACGTCGTTCCCCGCTGCGATGCCAAGGCTAATTGTGTCCTCAAGCCGATATCCGGTAAGAATTGCGCCCATGTCGAGATCGTCTGTCATGACAAGACCATAAAAACCGAGTTCGTTGCGCAATAAATCGGTAACGATCCGACGTGATAAAGTTGCAGGCGTCTTTTCCGGTTCGAAACACGGATACCAACCGTGACAGATCATCATGCT
>JBAPMH010000205.1:0-3331 GCA_049278515.1 Chthoniobacterales bacterium | reverse complement strand
CCACTACACCATTTACTTTGCCGCTTTGAGCGCCGTCCGCAGGTCGGCGACAAAACGCTTATACTCGCGCTCACGCGACTCTTCGTCGGGCTGCCGAAGCAGGGACGACGGGTGAACGGTCGCCACTACTCTCGACGCGAGCTCGGATTTGAGAAGCTTGCCGCGCTCGCGGGTGACTCGAAATGACGCTCCGAACACCGCCTGGGCCGCCGTCGCGCCCATGCAAACCAGCAGGTTCGGCCTAACCGCTCGCAGCTCGGCTTCCAGCCAGGGCCGGCAGGCGGCGATTTCGCGCGAGTTCGGCTTTTTATGGATTCGGCGTTTGCCGCGCGGCTCCCATTTGAAATGCTTCACCGTGTTCGTGACGTAAACCTGGCTGCGTTCGATCCCCGCTTCTTCCAAGGCGCGATCGAGAATTTTTCCCGCCGGGCCGACAAAAGGTTTGCCCGCCAGATCCTCCTGATCGCCCGGTTGTTCACCGAGCAGCATCAGGGTCGCGCCTTTCGGGCCTTCGCCGAATACAGTTTGAGGCGCGTGTTTGTAGAGATGGCACGCCGTGCAAACCTTTGCTGCTTTCTTCAATGCCGTCAGGCTTGACGTCTCCGGCGCCGGCGCGGGAATCCAATCTCTCTCGCTCTTCGCGACAAATTTCGTGGCCACAACAGTTCTTCGCGCCTTTTCCGGGCAACGCGTGTGTTGAACTTTAGATGCGTATCTGATACGCAGCGCCAATGAATCGCCTCGATTACTGGCTTGTCGCCGGCGGAGGTGCGTTTGGCAGTGTCGCGCGTTACTGGCTGTCCGGCGTCATTGGGCGCCGGTTTGGGGAAACTTTTCCCTACGGAACGTTGCTCGTGAACGTGAGCGGGTGCCTCGTGATCGGCTTTTTTGCGACCTACACCGGAACGGAAGGCCGGCTCCTCGTCAGGCCGGAATGGAGGATCGCCTTCATGGCCGGGGTTTGCGGCGGCTACACGACGTTTTCTTCTTTCGGTCTGCAAACCCTGAACCTGACCATGGAAGGCGATTGGCTCCGGGCTGCGGCGAACGTCATTTTGTCGGTCGTCCTTTGTCTCGGCGCGGTCTGGCTCGGCCATCTCGGTGCAGCCGCCCTGAGTCGATAACGCGCCATGCCGACCATCGAAACAACGCGTCTGTCGCTGCGCTCGTTCGCCGAGGACGACCGCGATGGAATGGCCGAACTCATGGCCCACAATGATTTCATGCGTTTTTCGCTCGGAGTGTTTTTCTCGAGAACAGACTGGTGCGTTCCTGGACAAAGTGCGGGCGCGCGACCGCGAAGGGTTACCGTGGCAGTTCGGTGTCGTCTTTCGCGAAAACAGGCAGCTCATCGGCTATTGCGGTTTTTTTGCCCAGACCGTCGACAACATCGAGGAACTGGAGATTGGCTACCGGATCGATCCGTCGTACTGGCGTCGCGGCATCGCGACTGAAGCTGCCCGCGCCGTCCGCGATTATGCTTTAACCGAGCTCCGTTTGCCCGCACTGACGTTGTTCTTGCGATCTAAGACAGTTGCTGACCCCACCTGTGGGCGCGATGCCGTTCCTTTCTACCGCAGCAATGCGGCGCTCGATTCTGCTTCTAACGCGCAGGCGTGATCGTCGACTTTGGCGATGACGCCGGGCGTGAGCGATTCTGCTTTTCGCAAACCCACGTTGTAACAGGGAAGTGCAGTCGACGTTCAGGCAATGCTGCAATCTTTGCCGCGTCGCCAAACTCCGCGTATCCGATGAAGCCTTTGAGTTCAGATCGAGGGGCGACATGAATCTCGCAGCCAGGGCAATATCCAAAATTAGTGTCTCGGGGTCGGTACGTGTCCCTGCCAGATTTTAGTGCAACCCACGTGCTACCGAAATCGAGCTGGCCGAGTTCATTCGGCCATTGGCCGATTCCGAGACACAGGGATCGATTATCGAACGACTTTAAAACAACGACGAATCGCTTCTCTTCGGGACAATCGGCAATTTCGACGCGATAGCGCGGCGGTGCAAAATCACGTCGCCCAGCCATGGCAGGTATCACTACACGTGAGCACAGCCACACAACGATGAGGCAACAAAAAATGCGAAAGACGTTCATCGTGAAAAATCCATGTAGTTATCAGGGTTTCCAAGGCGGCCAGCCGTCGGCAGGTTCTTATATGCGTCCTTCTCAGCCTCATTGCCATACTTGTACGCCGTAACGCCATTGACAGTGCCGTGTCCCATTCCCGCGTTGTGGCCAGATTCATGACCCGCCACCCACGTCAGAGCAGAGTGATTGCCAAATGAGGAATGGCCAACGTTGATCTTTAATTCCTTCCCACCGACGTCACCGCGCCCCATCACCCTGCCCTTTTCCGTGTATGCATTCGCTTTATAACCGTTGGTTCCATCGTCTCGAAGAGCAGCCACCATTTTTCCCATTGTCTCCTGGACCTTCGCCATGTTCTCCGGCGTCGCCGAGCCTTTCCCGAACACCTTCTCGAATGTTTTAACGTCCATTTTCGCTGCTGCCTTTTCAATTCTGGCTGCTGCGGCTTGTTGCGCAGTGTCGAACTTTTTCCACTGCTCGTCTGTCCATCCGGTTCCCATGCCATATAAGCCGGTCGGGTCGCTCTTATTCACCGGATCGTTGTGGCAATAGCGGTAGAGATTGTAATCGCCAGCCTCGAATTGTTTCGGATCGGGCTGGACGAAGCGGCCCAGCTCCGGCTGATACAGCCGATTGCGGTAATCATAGACCCGGAGTTCTTTTATCCATTCCCGACCCGTAAACAGAAAACGGTTCCCCACGGGCGAGCCGAGATTCCGGGCCACGAGGGCGCCGTCGGCGCCGTAAATATACGGCTGGCCAAAGGCGTCGTATTCGTATTGCTCCTGGATCGCGCCGCTGGTGTTAGTCAGCATGATGCAATGGCCTCGCGCGTCATACTGATGGTAGAGCCAAGAGGTGCCTCCTGTCGCACTCGCCACAATCTCGTCCACCCGGGCGCCGTGGACATAGGTGCGGGCCACCGAGTTCGCGCTGACACCTTCCTGCACCAGGTTCCCCGTCGTAGTAAAGGTAAGTGGCGCCATTGGGCGCGTTCCCGTCCCCCGGCCCGACCCACCGTTTCACGCACCTCCCCAGCGGGTCGTAGCCGAACCACATCCAGTTGCCAGTCCCTTCGTAGAAGAAACTCGTCATCTGGACAGGCTGGTTGGCGCGTTAAAGGCGGCTACGTTCCACCCGTCTCCCATCAAGACTCCATTCCCGGGAGGCAGCCACGGAGCCTGGGCGGGCTCAGGAGCGGCATCGTCATACCACAGGTCCAGCCCCCAATGGAGC
>JBAPMH010000204.1:0-13266 GCA_049278515.1 Chthoniobacterales bacterium | reverse complement strand
ATGATTTTCTTTTTCAGTTATTTTTGGGTCGCGACGCAATTCCAGCCGTCTCAGATCGCTGACGATCTGAAGAAATACGGGGGGTATATCCCTGGCGTCCGGCCGGGCAAGCCGACGGCCGAGTTTCTGGACTACACGATGACGCGCCTGACTTTCGCGGGGGCAATTTTCCTTACGATCATTGCCGTTCTGCCCAGTTTGCTCAGCCAATGGATGCATGTGCCCCAAATCACCGCCCAATTCTTTGGTGGGACGAGTCTGCTTATTATCGTGGGTGTCATTCTGGACACGATGCGACAGGTGGAAACCCACCTTATCCAGCGCCATTACGATGGATTTCTGCGAAAGGGGCGCATCCGCGGCGCGCGCTTCGACCGGGCCAGTTACGCCCGGGGCGAGACGGCGCGGAGCACGACGCTGATGTGGCTTTATGTCGGAATCGCAATTTTGGTGATCGGGGGCGTTGCGGTTTTTCTTTACGGGCACTAAGTGAAAAAACGATTGGTGCTTCTCGGTGCGCCCGGTTCCGGAAAAGGGACCCAGGCCGAAATGATCACGCGGCACTTTGGGATTCCCGTGACGTCGACTGGCGCGATTCTGCGGAGGGAAGTGGAATTGGGGACGCTGCTGGGGATCGAGACGGCGGAAAAGACGAAACACGGCGAGCTCGTCCCCGACAAGATCATCATCGATTTGATCGAGGACTGGGTCCGTCTCCACGGCGCGCAGGGATTCGTGTTCGACGGTTTCCCGCGGACGATTCCCCAGGCCGAAGCGTTGCACGGCATCTTGCTGCGGCATCGCACCCCCCTGGATCTTGCGATCTGGCTGGATGTCTCCGCGGACACGATCAAGGATCGGATTTCTCATCGGCTCCAATGCCAGTCGTGCGGGTTCACAACCAGCGAAGGCGCGGCGGTGTTTTCCGAGCGCGCGATTTGTCCTTATTGCGACGGGCCCCTTATCCGGCGGACGGACGATGACGCCGCGGTCCTTGAAACGCGACTCTCAGAATTCAACAGCAAGACGCAACCGGTCGCCGATCACTACGCCGGGATGAGCGCTCTGCGGAAGATCGACGGCAATCGCGATCGCGAGGAGGTATTTGCTGACATCTCGCGGTTGATCGAACAACCGGCATGATCCCGATCAAAAACCCGAAAGAGATCGATAAAATGCGGCAGGCCTGCCGCACGGCGAGCGAAATTCTGGAACGGGTCGTCGATCTGATTCGGCCTGGTATTTCGACGAAGGAAGTCGACCAGGCGGCGGCGGACCTCATGGCGGAAGCGGGCGTGCAGAGTGCCTTCCTGGGGTATCGGCTTGGGCATCGCGTATTCCCGGGAAATATCTGCATTTCTCTCAATGACGAGATCGTGCACGGAATCGGAAGTCAGCGGCGTATTCAATATGGCGACATCGTGAAACTCGATATTGGCGTGATTCAGGAGGGCTGGGTGGGGGATACAGCCTTCACCGTTCCGGTCGGCATGATCGACGATCGTACCGAGCGCCTGCTGCGGGTGACGGAAGCAGCCCTGCGGCGCGCAATTGAAACTGCTTCCGAAGGGGTGAGGCTCGGCGATGTTTGTGCCACCATCGAGGAGGTGGCGACGCGGGAACGATTCAATGTGGTCCGCGAATTTGTTGGGCACGGCGTGGGCCGCAAGCTGCACGAGGAACCCCAGGTGCCGAACTATGGAAAGCGGGGGAGCGGCCCCCGGTTGAAGGCCGGCATGACCCTGGCCATTGAACCGATGATTAATTCCGGGACAGCTTCCGTCAAACTACTCGATGACGGCTGGACAGTTTGCACGGCGGACGGAATGCCCTCGGCGCATTTCGAACACACCGTGCTGATTACGAAGGAAGAGCCTGAAATCCTGACATGGCGCGGAAAGACGCAATTGAAGTAGAAGGCACGGTCGTAGAGTTACTGCCCAACACCATGTTTCGCGTCGAGCTGCCCAATGGGCATCGGGTTCTGGCCCATATTTCGGGCAGAATGCGACTCCATTTTATTCGTATCTTGCCAGGCGACAAAGTTATGCTAGAGGTTTCTCCCTACGATTTGTCAAAGGGGCGGATTACCTACCGCCAGAAGTGACGACGCGGAGCCGATCTCCGCGTTTTTCGTCCTCCCGAATCGGTTTTTTATGAAAGTGCGACCATCAGTAAAAAGACTTTGTGAAGCGTGCAAGATCGTGAAGCGGAAGAACGTTGTCCGCGTGATTTGCAAGAACCCGCGTCACAAACAGCGCCAGGGTTAATTTTATGCCACGACTTTTGGGAGTTGAAATACCGGCCGACAAACGCATCGAGGCGTCGTTGACTTATATCTACGGCATCGGGCCGAGCACGGCGAAGCGAGTCCTGGAACAGACGAATATCGATCCGAACCTGCGCGCGAAGGACCTGACGCCGCATCAAATCAACGAGATCATCCAGACCATCACCGGTAACAAGATGTTGATCGAAGGCGATCTTCGCCGCGAGTTGCAGAGCAACCTGAAGCGGCTTCAGGCGATCAATTGTTATCGCGGAATTCGCCACCGCCGCGGACTCCCGGTCCGCGGGCAGCGCACTTCCACCAACGCACGCACCCGCAAGGGCCCGCGAAAAACCGTCGGCGTTATCCGCAACAAGGATGCGAAGGCCGGCAAGGTATAACTTTTAGGACTTTAGCCATGGCAGATTCCGACGAAACAAATCCCGAGACACCAAGCAGCGCCGAGAAGCCGAAGGCGAAAACTCCCAAGGCGAAGCAGGAAGCCGTAGAGGCTGCTGCTCCAGCCGCAAACGAGGAGGCTCCGCCGGCGGCGACGGCTCCGGAAGCGGCTGGCACCGACGTCCCACCAGTGACGGCGGCTGCTCCTGAAGCTCCCGCCAAGCCTGCCAAAAAACCTGCCAAGGCCAAGAAAGAGGAGGCCGCGGCGCCCGTCGAAGCCCCCAAGGAAAATCTTTCTCTCAACCCGGATGACATTGAGAAGCCGAAGATCATCAAAGCCAAGGGGAGCAAGAACGTTCATACCGGCATCGCTCACGTCCTTTCCACTTTCAACAACACCATCGTCACGATTACCGATCTGAAGGGAAACGTGATTGGCTGGTCGAGCGCCGGCAAAGTCGGTTTTAAAGGCTCGCGCAAAAGCACCGCCTACGCTGCTCAGATGGTGGCGCAGGATGCGTCGCGCCAGGCGATGGGCCACGGATTGAAGGAAGTCGAAGTGCTTGTCCGGGGTCCCGGCGCCGGCCGCGAATCCGCCGTCCGCGCTCTCCAGGCGATCGGTCTCGACCTCACTGTCATCCGCGACGTAACGCCCGTCCCTCACAACGGCTGCCGCCCACCCAAGCAGCGCCGCGTCTGAGTTTCCTACTTCTTAATTCTTACTTCTAACTTTCTTCACATGGGCAGATACACCGGACCGAAAACTAAAGTCAGCCGCCGTTATGGTGTGCCGCTCTTTGGACCAGCGAAAGCGCTTGAGCGTAAGAATTATCCTCCGGGAATGCACGGCCCGAAAGGCTCGCGCCGGAAGCAATCCGATTACGCCATCGCACTCGGGGAAAAACAGAAGCTTCGATATCAGTACGGGCTGCTCGAGAAACAGTTTCGCCGGATTTTCCAGACTGCTCTGCGCAAGCGCGGCGTCACCGGCGAGACCTTGCTCCAACTCCTCGAGACGCGGCTGGATAACGTGGTTTTCCGGCTTGGCCTGGCCAATACCCGCAGTTCCGCACGACAATTAGTTTCTCATGGCCACGTCCAGGTAAACGGGCGCAACGTCAACATCGCTTCCTTCAACGTCAAAGCGGGCGACGAGGTCACCGTGAAAGACAGGCCGAAGTCGCGACAGCTCGCCTTGCGCAATCTGGAGCTAACCCAGATTGCTCCCGTCCCCGATTGGCTCGTCGCCAACCGCGATGCCTTGAGCGGCAAAGTTTCCCGCATCCCGACTCGGGATGAAATGCAGCCGATGGTCAACGAGCAGCTGATCGTCGAGTTGTACTCCCGCTAACGGCTTTTCCTCAAGACCGGAGAGGCGCCACAACGCGAGAAACGCGGGTGGACTTTCCCACGGGATTTAGGCACACCTGTGGTGATGCCGAAACTCCAGTTGCTTGCGCCCTTATCGGGCGAGGTCTGGCCGCTCGACCGCATTCCCGATCCAGTCTTCGCGCAGAAGATGGTAGGCGACGGGATCTCGATTGATCCTACGGATGCAGTGCTGCTCGCGCCGTGCGCCGGAGAAATTGTGACGCTGCATTCGGCCGGGCACGCGGTGAATTTGCGCACGCCGGAAGGCCTGGAAATTTTGATGCACATCGGAATCGATACCGTGACGCTGAAAGGTGAAGGCTTTAAGCCGCGCGTAAAAATAGGGGACAAAGTGGCGGCGCGGACGCCCTTGATTGAGTTCGACCTCGATTTTCTCGCGACGCACGCGAAGAGCCTTCTTACCCAAATTGTTGTTCCGAACAGCGAGCGGGTAACGAACTGGGAACGTGCCAGCGGCGAAGTTGTCGCAGGGGAGGACATGTTGCTCAACCTCACCTTCGGCGGGGAAGACAAAGCTGGCGGCGAGGAAGCTACCGAAACAATCACGTCCGAGGCGATTGTCGTTCCGAATCCGACGGGTTTGCATGCGCGTCCCGCCGCAAAGCTCGCGAATCTGGCCAAGTGTTTCAAGTCCGCGATCAAACTTCAGCTCGGCGATCGACAGGCGAATGCGCGCAGCGTGACTGCGATCATGGGGCTCGATGTCCGGAGCGGCGCTGTTGTGCATCTGCTCGCGAGCGGAGCGGACGCGCGTGCCGCCATCGACGAGATTTCACGGATCGTCGCGCAAGGCTTGGGTGATGAAATTTGCAAATCCGCGTCCGCGATTGCCATCGTTTCGCCGGAAGCTGCGCCACGGCCGCGACGAAAATCGGCCGATCCGAATTTGCTGCTCGGTGCCGGCTGCTCTCCTGGGCTCGCAGTGGGTCAGGTGTTTCAAGTCCGCCGCGATGTCATCGCCGTGAGTGAACAAGGCACTGGCCTCGATCTCGAACGGCGCCAACTGTCCGCGGCAATCGATTTGGCCAGGGGACAGCTGGCCGCGTTGCGCGCGCAATTGCAGGCGAAAGCCGATCCTGCCAAGGCCGCGATTTTTGCCGCGCACGAAGAACTGCTCGAAGACCCCGAGCTGGTCGAGGACGTTGAATCCGCCATCGCAAAGGGAATGAGCGCGGCTTTTGGCTGGGAAAAGGCGGTCAGCACCCACGCGGATCGTTTAGCGGCTTTGCGAAATCCGCTTCTCGCGCAACGCGCGAATGATCTGCGCGATGTCGGAATGCGCGTCCTCGCAATTCTTACCGGCACCGAGGCGAAATCGCCGGATTACCCGCCGAACACGGTCCTGATCGCGGAGGATCTGACGCCAACCGACATGGCCTCGCTCGATCGCACCCGGGTAATGGGATTTTGCACAACTCGTGGCGGCGCAACGTCGCATGTCGCGATTCTCGCCCGTTCGTTAGGCGTACCCGCGCTCGCCGGCACGGACCCAGCCGCGCTCGAAATCCCGAACGGCACCAGTGTCGTGGTCGACGGCAGCATGGGCACGTTGCGCGTAAATCCGGGGCCGGAAGAAGTCACCCGTATCCGGGTTACTCAGGAACGAGCCGAGCAACTTCACAGGGAAGATTTGGCGCACGCGCACGAGCCCGCCGCCACGCTCGATGGCAAACGCATCGAAGTGGTCGCGAACATCTCTGGATTGAAAGAGGCGATGGAGGTTGCGCGTTTCGGAGGCGAAGGTGTCGGGCTGTTGCGCTCGGAGTTTCTCTTCCTGGAACGCGGCGGCGCCCCGACGGAGGACGAGCAGTTCGATGCCTACAAGGCGATCGCCGAGGCGGTCGGCAAGACCCAAACGCTCATCATCCGCACGCTCGATGTCGGCGGGGACAAACCGCTGGCCTATCTTCCAATTCCAAGAGAGGACAATCCGTTCCTCGGAGAACGCGGCGTGCGCGTCACACTCGATCGTCCGGAAATTCTGCGCGCGCAGCTCCGTGCGATTTTGCGCGCATCGGCTTTTGGAAAGATCAGCGTCATGTTCCCAATGGTCGCGACGCTGCAGGAGCTTCGTGATGTGAAGGCGATCCTCAGCGAAGAAACAACGCGACTCGGCGTCGGGCCGATTCCCACCGGTATCATGGTGGAAGTGCCGGCTGTCGCGATTATGGCCGCGCAATTCGCACGGGAGGCCGATTTCTTTTCCATCGGGACGAACGACCTGACGCAATACACGCTGGCGATGGATCGCGGTCATCCGAAGCTCGCGCCCCAGGTTGATGGACTCAATCCCGGTGTGCTGCATCTGATTTCGCAGACCGTGAAAGGCGCCCGGGCGGCGGGAACATGGGTCGGGGTCTGCGGTGGGATCGCGAGCGATCCGCAAGGCGTTCCGATCCTGCTCGGCCTCGGCGTTGATGAATTAAGCGTAAGCCTTCCCACCATTCCCGCGATTAAGAGACAGATTCGGGAACTGAACTACGAACAATGCCGCGAACTGGCGGAGAAAGCGCTAGTGGCGGAATCGGCCGCCGAAGTGCGTGCCCTGGTGCGCACCCCTAACGAGGCCTGAGCCATGCCCTCATTCAAGAACGCCTTCGCTCTTCTGCAGAAAATCGGCAAGTGCATGATGCTGCCGGTCTCGGTCTTGCCGGTCGCGGGCATTTTGCTCGGCGTCGGCAGCGCCAATTTTTCCTGGTTGCCGGAAAGCGTTTCGCTCGTTATGGCGAAATCCGGCGATGCGATCTTCGGAAATTTGCCGCTGCTTTTCGCCATCGGCGTCGCCATCGGGCTGACGGACAACGATGGCGTGGCCGCGCTCGCAGGCACGACCGGCTACGTTGTTTTCCTCGCCACGCTCGGCGTTTGCGCACAGCTGCGCGGAATCGTGGTCAAACCGATCATGGGGATTCCGTCGATCGAGACGGGTGTGTTTGGCGGCATTATCGTCGGACTGGTCGCGGCATGGTGTTTCAACCGCTTCTATAAAATACAACTGCCGCCCTATCTCGGTTTTTTCGCGGGCAAGCGCTCGGTCCCGATCATCACTTCGTTCCTGGTCATTTTCGCGGGGGCGGTCCTGAGTTTCATCTGGCCGCCGATCGGCATCGGCATCGAGAGATTCTCGCACTGGGCAGTGCATGGACAACCCGCGCTCGCGTTCACAATCTACGGGGTGGTCGAGCGCGCGCTCATTCCGTTCGGTCTGCATCACATCTGGAACGTGCCGTTCTTTTTTCAGGCAGGCGATTACGTTGATCCCGTCACCAGCCAGGAAGTCCACGGCGAAATCGCGCGTTTTGTCGCGGGCGATCCCACCGCAGGGAACATGACCGGCGGTTATCTTTTCAAAATGTGGGGATTGCCCGCCGCAGCCCTGGCAATGTGGCGCGCCGCGCGTCCTGAGAACCGCGCGAAAGTCGGCGGCATCATGATTTCCGCGGCGATCACATCATTTCTCACCGGGATTACTGAGCCGATTGAGTTTGCCTTTCTCTTCGTGGCGCCGGTGCTTTATGCGATGCACGCGCTGCTCGCGGGCGCGGCGTATTTCCTCTGCATCGCGCTCCACATCCAACACGGGTTCACCTTCTCCCACGGTTTCATCGATTACGTCGTGCTCTTCCCGAAATCGCACAACGCGCTCTGGCTCTTCATCATCGGGCCGATCTGGGCAGGCCTTTATTACTGCGTTTTCCTCGTCGGCATTCGCAAATTCAATCTAGCCACACCCGGTCGGGAGAAGGAGGACGAGACTGCGCCATCTGCGCGAGAGGCCGGAGACAATCCGTTTGCGCTTTCGCTTGTGCGCGCGTTTGGCGGGCGTTCCAATATCACGAGTCTCGATGCGTGCATCACGCGGCTGCGAGTTCAATTGGCTGACGTCAGCAAAGCGAATCCCGCCAGGCTTAAGGCACTTGGCGCGACCGGCGTCATCGTGCTGGGCGATGGAATGCAGGCGATTTTCGGGACGCGCAGCGAAAATCTGAAAACCGAGCTTCAGGATTATCTCAAGACGGCTGGTCCGGAAGCTGATCAGGTCGAAGGGGAATCGCTGGTCAAAACACTAGAGCCGCCGCCGGAATTGAAGCCGACGTTGCGCGATCCCGACGCGGCGCGCAAAGCCGCGGCCTACATCGCCGCGCTTGGCGGAAAAGAAAATATCGTGCGCGTGGATGCATGCGCCGAAACGCGGCTACGTCTGGTGGTTCGCGACGAACAAAAGATCAACGAAGACAAACTGAAAGCGGAAGGAATCGCGGCAGTCGTTAGGCTGCCTAACAAGACGTGTCATCTCCTCGCTGGCCTTAATGCCGATCAGTACGCCACCGAAATGCGCGAACACCTCGCTGTCTGACGGCGGGGCCAGGAATCAGTCGCTTCCATTCTCGAGCAGCTCAAGCGCCTTGCTGTAACTGCGCCGCTGCAGGAAATGCCGCAGCTGCGGATCGATCTCAGGAGGTAACCTCTGCTCCAGCAATTCGATTCGCTCCGATATTTGCTGAAGTCGTTCGGTGTGACGCTCCGGATCACGCCGGCTCTCCTCATCGCCAATAATGGCGAGACGTTCGCGAAGGGCGGCGGCGAGCTCGCCTAAAGTGATTTCCATCGGAAAAGCTTGAAACGGGGAGCGCTTTGGCGCAAGCGTCCCGTTGTCATGAGCGAGCCAAAGAGAATCCTTATCGTGGACGACGACGTGGCCCTGATGCGGGTGATGCGGGAAGCGATTACCTCATTTCTGCGTTGCGAGGTGGATACGTCGCCCAAGCCGGAATATGGATTCGAGCTGGCTCTAAGAAAAACCTACGACCTCATGATGTTCGACTTTTCGATGCCGATGATCGACGGAGCGATGCTGTTCTTTCTCATCGGGAAGGTTTACAATCACTCCGTCCCTCCTCGAATTGTGCCGCCGCTTCTTCTTGTGACCGGCAAGGGTGAGGAGAAGCGCGCCCAGGAATTATTGCAGGAGGCTGGGGTGCGCGGGTTGATCCCGAAGCCGTTCGCTATCAATCGCCTGATCGAAAAGGTGAAGGAGTGTTTGCCGGGGGTGGAGACTGTCTAAAACGGCGCTGCCGCCAAAGCTATTGCCTGGCTTCTTCGAGCAATTGTCGACGCGCCTCAATCCAATCGTGAGCGGAATCACCAGGGAGAGATAGCCGCGCTCGTCGTTCCCCAAGGAAATAGGCCCGAATCCGGATAGCGTCGTCGGAAGGCTCGGTCGGCGCAGAAGGAACTGCCGGGCTCTCTGAGCGCGGTGAAGCAACTGGCTTGGGAGTTTTCTCCTTCGCGGCCGGCTTCTTTCTCGGTGGTTTGGCAGCCGTGGGACGCGGCTTTTTCGCCGGTCGGCGCCTGGCGGTTGTTGCATTCTCGTTCGCGCTATCTGCCGCAGGAACGTCGGGTTGTTTGCCGGCTTCGGTCTTGGATTTTTTGGCCACGTCTAATTACTTGGGTGTTGTGAGACCGAATACCGGTCGAGAGGGGGTTGCAAGCGGATTTTGCAAAGCGGTTGCGCGAGGAGAGTAACTTCGCCTACCGTGCGTCCATGCGACACTTTGTTTTTCGCTGGCTCGTTACGACGGTGGGCGTAATGGTCGCATCGAATATTCCCGGTATCCGGTATGACAGCGCCGGGGCGTTGATTGGCGCCGCATTACTTTTGGGAATCCTGAACGCTTTTGTCCGCCCCGTCCTGCTGATCCTTGGAGCGCCCTTGATTCTGCTAACGCTTGGAATCTTCATTCTGATCGTGAATGGTCTGATGCTTTACTGGGTGCCAGGCATCGTGAGCGGATTTCACGTTGATACTTTCGGGAGCGCGTTCTGGGGCGCGATTGTGATCACTCTCATCAGCTGGCTGCTGAGCGCGTTCTTTCGCGGAAGCGATGGGCGCGTTCATGTGCTGACGCATCACACTCAGATAAAACGCGTCCAGGGCCGCGTAATCGAACCGGAAGACAAACTTCAATGACCTATTGCTTGGGAATGCTTTGCCGCGCGGGCGCGGTGTTTTTGTCCGACTCGAGGACGAGCGCGGGCATGGACAACATCACGATGTGCAGCAAAATGCGAATCTACGAGAAGCCGGGCGAACGCGTCATCTGCATCCTTAGCTCGGGAAACTTGTCGCTGACGCAAGCCACCATCGCCTTGATTGACGAGGATATTTACGCCGGCACCACGGATGAAACCCGCGGGCAAATCACGAATCGGAAGACGCTTTACGAGACCGTTTGTTATGTCGGATCCAAGGTCCGCGAAGTCGACAGGCGAGAACGCGCTGCTCTGGAGGCTGACGGCTTCGACTTCAACATCCATCTCATCGTCGGCGGCCAGATAGCCGGCTTCCCGCCAGAGGTGTATCTGGTTTATCCGCAAGGGAATAGCATCCACGCCACCCGGGACTGTCCGTTTCTGCAGATCGGGGAGCGGAAATATGGAAAACCCATTTTGGATCGCGGTTTTACCTATGAAACGGGGCTGGCCGACGCGGTAAAGGTCGGGATGATTTCGATTGATTCGACCATGACCAGTAACGTCGCGGTCGGGCCGCCCATCGATATTCTGTGCTACGAAACCGACTCGCTCGAGGCCAAATTACGGGCCCATTTGGACGAAAATGATCCCTACCTCCAGTCCATCAGCCAACGATGGCAGGACGGGATCGTGAAGCTTGTGAACGAAATGCCCGCACCGGATTTCAGCAAGCCGGCGTTGGGCTTTGCGACGGCCGCTTAGGCGAATCGCGCGAGGAAGCCCATGTTCGAGGGCGAGGACGTCGTAAGGCCGCGCGTCAAAATCTGCGGTCTCACCACGTCCGAGGATGCCTTCGCTGCGATCGAGTTCGGAGCTGATGCTCTCGGCTTCAATTTTTTTCCAGGTAGCAGGCGATACCTCTCGATCGGGCAATCGCGAGATTGGATCGGCGCGTTGCCAGAGAGCATTGTGAAGGTCGCCGTTTTGGTCGATCCTGATTGGAGCGAAGCAATGTCAGCCGCCGCCCTTCCCGGCATCACGGCCCTCCAGTTGCACGGCAGAGAAACGACCGATTTTTGCCGCCGGCTTTCGGAGCGCGGAATCCGTTTCGCCAAGGCACTTCCGGTCACGGACGGGTTCGCCATTGTGGAATCGCCCTCTTTTTGCACTCGGACGATCGTGCTGGATTCCGCTTGCGCCGGCGAATTTGGGGGAAGCGGGCGGGCTTTTTCCTGGGAGATTGCCCGTGAATTTGTTGAAGCGAACCGGAATCTTCGCGTAATCCTGGCAGGCGGTCTGACGCCCGAAAATGTAGCGGATGCGGTCGCCCTGGTCCGGCCGTTCGGCGTCGATGTCACAAGCGGGGTTGAATCCTCGGTCCGCGTCAAAGACCACGGCCGTCTCCGAGCGTTTATCACCGCGGCGCGGGGCTGCTAACGCCGGCGAAAGCGCGGGCGGAGCGGGTCAACTGCAGCCCTGGCGTTGCGGGTTGCACCGGGCAGGGCTGGTCTGCTTCCTGCTTTAAACCGTGCCGCACTCAACAGCCCATACATATTTATGCCTAATCGCTTCAAACAATTTGCCTGCGCGGCCGCGGTCTTATTCGTCGCGTGTTCCGCGGTAAAAGCGCAGACGAGCTCTCCTGCGCCCGCTTCCAGTCCGACAGATACTCTTCAAAAGGCGCCTATTGCCCCCATTCCCCCAACTACGACAACCGCCGATACGAACACGAAGGCTGTCTCGCCAAAGCTCCCAACAGTGCCGTCCACCAAAGGCGATAACTCGTTGCTTCTCGTCCAGGCATCCGGGCCTAACGCGGCCCCTGCCGCCAGCGTGCCTCCAAGCAGCGCTACGACGACGACCACCACCACCCAAACGACCGGTGCGGGACCTGTTGAGCCGGACAGCGTAACGGACAACGGTGGCGTGGGCGTTCGCGAATTTCAGGGCGATGACGTTGGTGCAGTCCTGCGGCTCCTCGCGCGACAGGCGAAGATTAACATGGTCGTAAGCGAAGCGGTCGTCGGCACCGTCACCATGCGGCTTGAAGATGTTACCGCTCTGCAAGCAGTCACGATCATCGTAAAAGCCAAAGGGCTGTTTCTTGATAAGATCGATAACGTTTATTACATAAAAACTGCCGCGGAACGTACCGCCGAGCCGACGGAGAGCGACAGCTACCAGTTTAGCTATTCGCGCGCGAAGGAAACGGCGCCGCTAATTGCAGCGCAACTTTCCAGCAAGGATCCGCCGCAAGTCGACGAGCGGACGAACACGATCTTCTACCGCGAAACCCGCGGCAACATCGACGCCATCCGGAAGCTTCTGGTTCAGATCGACAAACCGACGAAACAGGTGATGATCGAAGCGCGTCTCGTGGAAGTGACGGCGAACCCAAAGCAATCCTACGGAATTAACTGGAGCGGTGTCTTGGGTGGTTCGAGCAACGCCCAGACAATCAAGTTTGCCGGCAGCGACCCAGCAGAAGCGCCGTCCTATCAAACCGTGACTGATCCTCTGACTGGCCTGACTCAGGTCATTCAAACGCCGGGTAAACCAGCCCAGGGTCACGTTCAAAACGGTAAGCTTTTCGGGAATGATTTCTTCTTCGATAAGGCCTTGAATGCGCTGGCAGGGCAGTTCGCGATTCTTTCCGCCCCGCAATTATCGGTGACAATGCGGGCGCTCAACGAGGATTCGGATGCCGAGTTCCTGGCTAACCCGCGTGTTGTTACCGCGGACAACATGCAGGCGAAGATCGAGATCATCCGCAGCCAGCCAGTCCCGCAGTTGAATTTTAACGAACAGACCGCGACGGCAGTCTTCGGCGGGTTCCAAGACAAGAAGTTCGGAAACACGCTGGTCGTGAAACCCTCTGTTAACAAAGATAACTTCATCACCCTGGCGGTGAAGCCGGAAATCAGCAACAAAGTGGGCGATCAGCCCTTCAACTTCGCGGGTGCTCAAGTTTCCAGTCCAATTATCGACACGCGCTCGCTTGACTCTAACGTCTTGATCAAGAGCGGCGACACCCTGGCGATCGGCGGGTTGCTTCAGGATGAAGTGACCAAGGCGCGGACCAAGGTTCCGATCATGGGCGACATCCCGATCCTCGGCTATTTCTTCCAGGAAAAGCTAAACGCTCGCGTGAAGCGGAATCTGCTCGTGTTCGTTACTCCGACCATTATCGATCAAAATTACGGCACGGGCCTCGAGGATCAGATCAGCGG